>QNAH01000007.1 GCA_003641425.1 Candidatus Zixiibacteriota bacterium | reverse complement strand
ATATTTTATTATCAGCCAGACATTTTCCTTTCTATTATCGGCATCTTCATGACAATTTTGATCCAGAGATCATTGAGATGTAATATTATTTGCAACAGCCTGAAAATATCCGACCGCTACCAATGCCAAGGTTGAGGTCATCAACATTCTCGGGCAGAGAATCGTCACGCTGGTAGATGAATTCAAGGCCCGGGAAAGTACGAAATAATGTGGAATGAAACCGACCGGTACGGGTCAAGGGCCGCATCAGGTATTTATCTGTACTATATGCAGGCGGGCGAATATGCAGAAACCCGGAAAATGATGCTGATTAAATAATCCATTTCATATTTGTCAAAGAAAAAGCCGCTTCCAAAACGGGGGCGGCTTTCTTTATTTTTTCGGAAAAATTATTTGCCGAATTTATCCTGAAGAATTCGAAGCCGGTCGCAGACATAATCGGCCTCGGCATTTTTAAGATCAGGATAAAAAGGAAGAGATATAACGCATTTAAAGGTGTTTTCGCAATTGGGGAAATCAGTTCCGGAATATCCAAGTTCGTTTTTAAAATAAGACAGCTGATAAACCGGGATAAAATGCACACCGCATCCGACTCCGGCTTTCTCCAGTTCCTCGATTAACCGGTCGCGTCTTATTTTCCACCGTTCGGGTATGATCCTGATAATAAAAAGATGCCAGGAATGTTCATTGAAATCACGGTAATACGGCAGTTCGATGATGTCTGTCATGCTTTTGAAGTTCTTGAAATATTGCAGTGCCAGTTGCAGGCGTTTTTTCTTAAGGTTCTTGAATCGCCTCATCTGCCCCACCCCGAGCGCCGCGGATAGATCGGACATGTTGTACTTATAACCCAGGTCGGTGATATCGTAGCGCCAGCTTCCGCCCCGGTATCTTTTCCAGCCCGACGAGGTCATACCGTGGAGGGACAGGTGTCTCACACGGTCGATAAGCCGTTTCCTATTGGAAACGACCATCCCGCCCTCGCCGGTAGTAATATTTTTGGTCGAATAAAAAGAAAAAATCGTGGAATGGGCAATCGATCCGATGGGCTGGCCGTTATATTTCGCGCCGAGCGAATGGGCGGCATCGGTAATAAGAAAAAGTTTATGTTTTCGCGTTATTTTTTTGAGCCCGGTATAATCGCAGGGACAGCCCGCGATATCGACACTGATCACGGCTTTTGTTTTTTTGGATATCTTTTTTTCGACTGCCGCCGGATCGATATTCATGCTTACCGGGTCAATATCGACAAGGACAGGTCTGGCGCCGGTGTACATTATCGCCTCGACTGTCGCCGCCATGGTAAACGGTGTCGTTATCACTTCGTCACCTTCGCCGATTCCGAGACTTTCGAGGACCAGGTGAAGCCCGGCCGTCCCTGAAGACAGCGCGGCGGCATAATGGGCGCCGGTAATTTTTATGATTTGCTTCTCAAGCAGGTTCACTTTGGGGCCCGAGGTCACCCATCCGGTTTTGAGAACATCAGCGACCTCTTTTTTCTCCTCTTTAGAGAAGGATAATCTGAAAAACGGTACTTTCAAATCTTATCTCTCCCGGCGATCGATTTTTCGTACAGTGCCGACATTTTATCCAGGCATTTATCCCAGCGGTAATTATCGGCAACAAATTTTCTTCCGGCCTCGCCCATTTTCTTTTGTACTTCGGCATTATCAGCCAGTCTTATAATGGTATCGGCCAGCTTAGAGACATCTCCCGGCGGAACGAGGATTCCTGTTTCCCCGTCTTTCAGCACACCCGGAACACCGCCGATATTGCTTGCGATAACCGGCAGTCCGACTGCCGAGGCCTCCAGCACCGCCACGCCGAAAGACTCCGACTCCATAACCGACGGCATGACCATTATATCATGCATGGCGAGAAACTCGGGCATGCCGGTATTCTCGATGAAACCTGTAAAATTGACATAATCGTCAAGCCGCAGGTCTTTGACCTTTTGTTTCAACGCATCTGTCATTTCGCCCTCACCGGCCATTGTAAGATGTATGCGATGGCCGCCTTTCACGGCACGCGCGACCGCCTCGATCAGAATATCGGGACCGTATTTGCCCCGGTGCGCCTTAATAAATACCAGCCTGGTGCGGTCTTTCTTCTCATGTTTTTTTATGATATCGGGGATATCGACCCCGAACGGGATGACATCCGTTTTGTCGTCAATATCTGGAAACAGTTCTCGTGTTTTATCTTTAAGGAATCGACTTGTGGCAGTGATATGATCGGCGGAGCGGAGAATTCTTTTTAACAGGGCCTTTTTGAATCGGTTGTTCGGGAAATCGATAACATCGGCGCCCCAGACAGATATGATATGCGGGTGATAACCGGAATGCATGCCCCAGAGTCCGAAACCGGTGGCATAATGCGAATGAAGCAGATCGGGCCTGATATTTTTAATAATCGTTTTTACCCGCCCGGCATGTTTGAAATAGCCGAGTTTTCGGCTTGGGCTTTCGGGGAGAATGACCGTCTCGACATCGTCGATCTTGTCTCCTCCGAGAGAGATGACGGTTATATCATATCGGCGTCGGGCCAGTCCCCGCGCCCAGCGGATAATATGCACCGAACCTGAATAACCCAGTAAGATGATTTTACGAGACATATTCATCGACCGGTTGAAATTTGATGAGGCCGGCAGACCCTGGCCAGCAAGCCCAGAATAATCGCCAGTACATAGCCTTCCTGACCCCAGGTCCAGGCCCGCATATAAAATATCGTTATAAAAAATACAAAAGAACTTATATAGAGAGCTGCGGTCAGCGGCATATCGGACTTTTGATCGTTTTTATGCATGATTCTGCGTCCGAGTCTGAATGCGGTCCAGCCCAGAAAAAATATGGCCAGCGCCCCGGGCAGACCTGTTTCGGAAAGGTATTGCAGGAAAACATTGTGAAATGACATACCCACGATATAGTAACGAACGGCGTCGAATTTAAGATTGGTGAGCAAATCATCTATTACCCGGAAATTGCCGATACCGATTCCTGTTAACGGATCAAGAAGAAAACCATTGAAAGCCGCTTTCCACAGCGACAGACGCAACAGGATCGTACCGGTGGGCTGATCCGCCCCGAGTTCCTCCAGCCGTTCACCCAGAAGCAGAAAATATCCCGAAGCCACAACCGCAATCAACAGGAGAGGAATCAACACCATGACAAATCCCCTGACATACCGGCGGGCATAATTACATCCCATCCGCTTTGCTTTTCGGTGAGAGACAAACAGCAGGACCGGGACGGCAATAAAAAGTGTTAGAAGCGCCCCGCGCGACATGGTAGCAATCGTCGCCGCCAGATTGATCAGGAAGATAATCGAATAAAAAAATCGTCCGGCCTTTTTCTCCGACCATATCGCAAAAGCCAGCGAAACCGGCACCCCGATCATACAGAAGGTCTCGAAAGCGATACCGGAAATCCCGAAGATACGCAGACTCCCGCCCGATGAGAAAAACATGATGCAGTTATAAAGCGAAAACAGAGTGAAAATATGAATGAAATATCCCAGTATTTTGAAAGAAGACATCTTTCCTGCCAGGTAATAAATCGAGCGGAACATGAAATAAAGCAGGATAATTCTTGCCGTCGGGACAACAGACAGAGACGGCTTATAGGCAAAAACCGCCGACAGGACAGTGGCCATGATCAGTGCTATAATACTGTAATCGAGAGCGGTTTTATCGATGGTCGGCGAATACTTAAAAAACCAGGAAATGATAACCGCGCCAATAAAAATGAATGCCGCAATATCCCATGGATGCACGGCAAAACCGGTCATAAAATAAGGGGCATAGATAAAATTCAAGGCGGCAAACAGATAAAAACTGTATCGCGGCGAGCAAAGAAAAAGGAACACAAAGGGTACCGCCAGATATATGAGGGCTGGAATGGCCCGATTACTGATCAGCAGAAATACCGGCGGTACCGAAGCCAGTATCAGCAGGAATGTCAACTTCAATGAAAAACGCTTCCACAGATCCCGCGATAATGAAATTGTATTCGCCGCGTTTCGCATCATGCCCTTTTAAATGTTCTGTCTATCATTTCTCTGATAATGTCGATTCCAATCAGGTACCCAATGATAACAAAACCCGTCATAGAAATCAAACCCGCAGGAATCACTCTCATTTTAGATACCAGGCTCATCCCCTCTGCAAAGTCAGGCATTCGGGCGAAAAAATAACCGGTAATAATCAGCGGTATCGAGGCAAGGATAACTTTGACAACGGTCAGGCCGAGTTTTTTCATCTCCTCCATTTTGCCGCTGTGGACTAAAAGAATAACCAGCACCGTAACGGTAAATAACTGCACCGCTGATGTGGCCAGTCCTATTCCGGGATAATCCAGCAGATTTTTAAATATCCAGGTCAGGACTATTTTCAATATTATCGAGGCCACGGCGACTGCAAATACCGCTCGCTGGCGGCCTGATGAATAGCAGGCCTGAATCAATATGGTATAGACAAAAAGACAGACCAGATACGGCGCCAGGGTGATCAATATTTTCGATGTTATCTCAAGCGAATGCAAATCAAAGGCGCCCCTGAAAAATACCGCCGCGGTCAAGTCGCGCGGGAATATCAGGTAAAAAAGCCCGCAGGGCAGGCCGATGACAAGCGCCATTGTCAATGCCGAATGGAGCATGCTCCTGAAACGGCTGTTGTCCTGATCGTTCGCGGTTTCACTTAAATACGGAAAAGTTACCGAGGCGATGGCAAAGCCGATAATACTCACCGGAAGCATGACCAGCAGGCTGCAGTAGTTCAGCGCCGACACCACTCCCTCCTGCAAACCCGAGGCAAAATAGCGGTCGATCAGGAAATAGGTACTGACCAGAAGCTCAACGGCAATTATTACGCCGCCAACTGAGAGGACTTTTCTGACTTCGGGACCGAACAGACGAAAACTGAATTTTTCGAAAACAGATATACCGGAAACTTTGATGAGCAGAAAAACGACCTGCAGAAAATAACCGGCGACCAACCCGAGCAAAATGGCCGTCACCGACATTTCTCCCGAAAAAATGTAAATCGTCGATATGGCCGTGATATTCAAAACGATTGTCCCCAGGGCCGGATAAACAAAGAATTTTTTTACATTGAGAGCGGAACGGAGAAGCGATTCGGCAAATCCGAAAAAGACCAGGACTGAGATCGCCCGGCAGTAAAAAATACCTTTGCCGAGTTGCTCACCGTGAAGATCCGGGCCGATCATCTTCACCAGATACGGCGCCGCCAGAATTATAAACAGGATCACAAGCAGGACCGATGTCATCAGCGAGTTGACAACGTTCCATATCTCGCGCCCGGACCGGGTGCTTTCATTTTCGGCCAGTTTCTTCGACAGAAACGGCACCGCCAGAAAATTGGTGGCCCGGACAATGACGACATTGAAAAAGATGGGGGCGGCAATAGCGATCAGAAAAATATCATATTCCAGTGATGTTCCGAAACGTTCGGCAATGACCATCTCGCGGATAAATCCCAGCAGTTTCGAAATCAGCACAACCCCGGATACACCTAAGATTGCCTGTTTTATGCCGCCGGAGTCGGTCAAATTACTATTCCTTGAAAAATTTCAACAATGATGCTGTCATAATCTCCGAGGGACGTCTCCCCTGAATTTTCCAGTTGACCTTCTTCACTGGCTTCTTTAATGTCCGCATTCCATCACTTATTTTCCGGGCAGAAAGCCCGACCAGGTGATTGCCCCATTTGAGAGTCTCGGTCCATTCGGTTTCATCCCTGAGGGTGAAACAGGGTGTTCCCAGAGCAACCGCCTCTTTTTGAATCCCGCCCGAATCAGTTATAACCGCCCCGGCATAATGCATCAGGGACAGATTATCCAGATACGGGACCGGTTCGATCAGATCGACATTGGGTAATTTCTTTACTTTTGACAGCAATCCGAAGTGCCGGAGATTTTTCCGGGTTCGCGGGTGTACCGGGAATACAATCCGCCGGTCCATACCTGAAAGGATATCTGCCACTTTGTGCATATTATCTTCACAATCGACATTGCCGGCACGATGCATTGTCAGCAGGATATATTTCTTCTTTTCGAGTTTCAGTTTTTTAAGAATGGAACGATTTTGTATTATTTCCTGCCGTGTATTATCTATCAGTTCATACATCAGATCACCCGAGCGGACAATTCCTTTTTTTATGCCCTCGCTTTTAAGATTTGAAACAGCCCGCGATGTCGGGCAAAACAAAAGGGTGGAAATATGATCGGTCAGGCGGCGGTTGATTTCCTCGGGCATATCCATTCGGTACGACCGCAAACCGGCTTCGACATGCGCCACCGGGATGTGAAGTTTCGATGCCGTCAGGGCTCCCGCCAGAGTGCTGTTGGTGTCACCGTAAACCAGCACCATATCCGGCTGATGTTTTACGAGCAGTTTTTCGAATCGGCTCATTATCCGGCCGGTCATCTTGCCATGATTGCCGGATCCGACCGCAAGATTGAAATCGGCTTTCGGGATTTTTAGTTGCCTGAAAAATACATCCGACATGGTTCTATCATAATGCTGGCCGGAATGGACAATTATATGCGTAAATCTTTTCGAAATGACCGGCGCCAATGCCGCCAGTTTGATAAACTGGGGCCGGGCGCCGACCAATGATATTACTTTCTTCTTACTTCTGGGCATCTTCATTAATTATGTCATCCACCAACCGGTGAACCATACTGCCGATCTATATTAAGCCGAGACCGATTTGACGACAGAGATGACTTCTTCCTGTTCCTCGTCGGTCAGTTCAGGGAAAATCGGAATCGAGACGACATTCGCGGCGGCCTTTTCGCTGATCGGGAAATCTCCTGTTTTATACGGGAGATATTTATAACATTCAAGCTGATGAAAAGGCACCGGGTAATAAATATCGTGTCCGATTTTATTTTCCTTCAGCGCGGTCATCAATTCATCGCGATTTTCAACCGCGATTGTGTACTGGTTATATATATGATAGGAGTATTCCCGTACTACCGGTGTTTTAATCGCTGTCCCGGCGAAAGCGGCATCGTATTTTTTGGCGTTGGCAATCCGTCCCTGCGACCACTCATCAAGATAGTCCAGTTTAATCAGGAGTACCGCCGCCTGAAGGCTGTCGAGTCGAGAATTATATCCGACCACCAGCGGGCGATATTTCTGTTTCCAGCCATGCAGACGCAGCATTTTCAGCATTTCATAATTTTCTTCTGTCTTTGTCACTACCAGACCGCCGTCACCGACCCCGCCCAGATTTTTCGACGGGTAAAATGAGAAACAGCCGTAATCGCCGATCGAGCCGGCCGGGCGATCTTTGTACCTGGCGCTTATCGCCTGGGCGGCGTCCTCGATGACCACCAGGCCGTATTTTCGGGCGATTTCCATAATCGGTTCCATATCAGCCACCTGACCAAACAGGTGCACCGGTATAATGGCTTTGGTTTTCGGCGTGATCGTTTTTTCTATCAGGGTCGGATCGATATTGTAAGTATCTTCCTCGATATCGACAAATTTCGGCACCGCCCCGGCCCGGCTGATCACGCTGGTTGAGGCAAAAAACGAGTAATCCGAAGTGATAACTTCATCGCCCGGTTTAACGCCGGCGGCTATTACAGATAAAAGCAGGGCATCTGTACCGGAGGCCACCCCGACACCGTAATCGACACGGCACAGCTCGGCAACTCTTTTTTCCAGATCAGCCACAGGAGGACCGAGAATAAAATAACCGTTATCGAACACCTCCTGAACCGCCTTATCGATCCGTTCCTTTATTTTATTATATTGACGCTTCAGATCTAAAAGTGGAACCGCCATATCTATCTCCCTTATTTCTCTTGTTTTTTTTGATCATCCCAGCCCTGGTTTTCCAGAAGCTGTTCTTCGGGTACATCACGGAATGGTTTGGCCGGCATACCGGCCATAATTTTCTTGTCCGGACAATCCGAGGTTAGTACTGCACCGGCGGCGACCAGGCCGTCGGCCCCGACTGTCTTGCCGGGTAATATGGTGGCGTTAACACCGATACGCCCGCCCTTTTTGACTGTCACTCCCTTGAAATGTTTGAATCGCTCTTCGGTCCGGCCGACATAATTGTCATTTGAAGTAGCCGCGCAGGGAGCGACAAAGACCCTGTCCTCGAGTTCGGAGTAGGCCGTGATATACACATTTGTCTCGAGTTTGCAGTAGCGACCGATTTTGCAGTAATTTTCGATGGCGACACCGCGGCCGACTATTGTAAAATCACCGATGGCGACATTCTCTCTGACCGTGGACAGGTCGGCTATCAGCACTTTGTGTCCAATATCGACGCCGCGGTAAATGATCACATTGGTGCCGATAATACAGTCCGAGCCAATGACCGAAGGGGGCAGTTCCTGGTCTTTGGTGACCGCCGAATTGGCCGCCCGCATGGGAAACTTGCCGATAACTGTTCCATCATCGATCCTGACATTATCGCCGATACGGGTGCCGCCGTGAATAATGACATTATGCCCGATGAGACAGCCTTTCCCGATTTCGACATCATGCGCAATATGGCAGAAATGGCCGTGTTTTGTTCCCTCACCCAAGCGCACCGATTTATCGATAATTGATGAATTCATAACAACCTCAGTCTGTATTCAGGTTTTATTGAGAAGGCCGCCGAATTTATCCGGCCCCATCCTGCATTTTTATTATACACTCAGCTTTTGTTTCCGGAGTTCTTTTTTACGCCGGGCAGCCATCCGAACAGGGCGCCGATAAAATATCTGGCCCGGTTATAATCATCCGGCGACTTTATTTTCAAATTCTCCATATAGTTGAAAAACAATGCAAGAAAAACCGCGATGAATAATGAAATAATAAAGGATATCGTGACGATGATTCTTTTCTGCGGTTTTATCGGCGATTCGGGCGGGAAGGCACGATCTATAATGGATATAGTCGGGGTATTCATCATCTCCTGAATCTTGGCCTGTTCATACTGCTCCGATAGGAGTCTGAACAATGTTTCCGCGATTTGCACCCGGCTGGTCAGTTCGGCATATTTTACTTTAAGACGGGGGACTTCGGAGATGGGCAGATTCAGATAAGTACTGTCGCTTCCCCCGAATTCCAGGGCGTTGATCTGCCTTTTAATTTCCTTTATTCGTCGCTGGAGCAGGATAATATCGGGATGACTTGATGACAGCGTTTTTTCTTTGATATTCAATTCTATCTCGTTACGGGCCAGATCGACCTTGAGACCAACCGCCGATTCTATGGCAAGTTGCGTCTGGCGGTCAAGATCGATCGCCTTGAATTCATTTTGAAAATCCTGGAGTTCCCTGCGCGCCTCTTCCAGATCGACAGCGACGCTGTTAAGCCTGTCACTGATAAACTCCCTGGCCTGGCGGGCCCGTGATGTTGCCAGTTCCCGATTCATGGCATCGAGTTCCTCGGCAAAAGAATTGACCACCGCCGCGGCCATCTCGGCATCCTTGTCCATGAATTTCATTTCCAGCAGGCCTTCGGGGGTGACCCGGAATTCCGATTGTTTGTCTATCTGCGCGAAAAGATCTTCGCGCGACTGTATATCATAATATTCGGCGAGATTATTTTTGCGGCTGACCCGATCAAGCAATGCGCGACTTCCCAGGATCCGGGCATAGATATCAGTCGGGGTTGCCATGATCGGCTGGCTTAATCCGGATGTCAGAGAAATCATCTCCTCGATACTGCCGCCCCATCCGAGTTTCAATCCCTCGTCTTTAGGAGGTAATATCAGAGTGGTTGCCTGGTACCATCTGGGAAGCAACAAAGAGATACCGGCTGAAACAACAGTGATAACCAGGACGAAGATTATTATAAACTTTATCCTGCGGGCTATTACTTCAAGCAGTTTCCAGAAATTAAATTCCCTGTCATCCATAGAAATCAATCCGCCGCGTTGTCAATGGCAAGATACAAGATGCCTAATCCGCCGAGAATCATAGCGCCGTCTTTTATCTTGTCCCAGATACTTTTTTTCTTTTCCTGTTCCGGTATTATAATGGTATCACCGTCATAAATATCTATGCCGGGGTCCGATATGAGCCGAATGGCTGAAGTCTTTCGGATCACCTGGATGGAACTCTTATCCGCTCCGCCGGTAAATCCACCGGCTTTTTTGATATAACGGGCGGCGCTTCCCGGCCCCTCATATGTCACCATTCCGGGACGTTTCACCATGCCGTACACCGTCACTACTCCGGTTTTAATCGGGATCACGATTGAATCACCGGGGAGGATCGGGATACGATCCAGATAATCCGGAAACAGGGCGCGAAAATCAACAGATACCGGTTCCCTGTCAGATAAAACCGATTGATCATTTATAAAAAATTTGTTTAATGATTTTTGTGTTTCTTTGGATCGATCCGATTCCGGCTGGCGATATATGACGGCCGAATAAATATCCGCTTCATCGGTCAGGCCTCCGGCTGTGTTAAGGCATCGGTCAAGTGTCAGACCGCCGTAACAGGGATAGCGGCCCGGAATCGTGATCTGGCCGGTGATAGAGAAATAATTGCTGAGATGCTCTCGCGAGGTGCGGCCGACGACAATCTTATTGCCCGGCATCACCGGCATCGACAGATCTGTAATCGGTACGGCCACGCGATCTACTTCCGATTCGTAACCATCGAATATATATACCGAATCTCCCTCAAGACCGGTAAAACCAAGGGCCAGATCGATCAATTCGCCAAGGTCATCGCCCTTTTTATACTCGAATCCCCCCGGCAAAACCACTTCACCGGATACATGCACGAATGATGATGAATCGGTGACCATCGGGACATGAATCTTATTTCCAAAATAAATATATGGATTGGAATTAAAATCGCCAAGTCTTTCAAACCGAAGCAAATCCACATTGCTGTCGAAGCCAACACCTTCGAGGATGATATTCCGGCGAGATGCTCCCTTGATAAAACCGCCGGCTTTGCTGATAATTTCGGAGACTCTGGTTGAAGCGCTGGCTGTGTGCAGGCCCGGTTTGGCGACCCCGCCGGTCACCATAATCTGGACCGAACGGACACCGGTCAGGCTGATGGAAAAATCGATATCGGCATAATATTTTTTTATTAGTTCACCGAGTCGCGCCTTTGCCGCTGTCAGGCTAAGACCGGCGACATCGACAAACCCCATTGAATTGAGCAGAACCATTCCCTCGGCGGTAACGGTCAGGTTTATGGTCGGCACTGAGCCATCCCAGAAATCGACACGGAAACCATCACCCGGCCCGACGATATACTGATCAGGATCGATGGTGGTATAGAATGAGTTATCCTGAGCCATGGCCGGGTGACCGTCTGTCAATACCGGTCCCCAGACAAGAATCGAAAAGGCGCTTATACAGGCATAAAAAAACAGCTTTAACGGCCTGCTTTTAAGAGTCACGCGCGCTCCTTGAATATAAAGATACAAGCCCGTCCAAAGGCCAAATCAAAGCTATTCTATACAAAAAACAGTATGAAAAGTCAAGCTTCTAATCCCGGTGTGTAAGGTATTATCGATTATTGACTTTCGGGCATTGTCGGTTATATTAAGACATGCTGTTATCCGTTATCATGCCGTTATACAATGAAGAATCCACCGCGGCGGAAATAATAGACAATGTCCTTGGTCTCGACCTGAAATTGGAATTGATCATCGTAAATAACGGTTCTTCCGACAAAACCGGTGATATCATAGCCGAATTTGCTGACAGGCCAAATATTAAAATCATCGAGAAGAAGCACAATATCGGCAAGGGTGACGGTATCATCGAAGGATTGAAACATACCACCGGCAAATATACGATCATACAGGACGGTGATCTCGAGTATGACCCGGATGATATTGTCCGGATGATCCAGCTCGCCGAACAGAAAAATGCCATCGCCGTATTCGGTTCGAGAATTCTAAACCCGGCATCAGGGATATCATATAAGAGATATTTGTGGGGCGGCAAAATGCTTACCTGGCTGGCCAATCTTTTATTTGGAGTCGGCATAACCGATGAATCGACCTGTTATAAAATGATCCGCACCGATGTTCTCAGAGAGATGAAGCTGGAGAGCAGGAAATTCGAATTTTGCCCCGAAGTGGTCGCCAAATTGGGCAGGAATAAAATAAAAATACATGAAATCCCGATTTCATATAATCCGCGTAATTTCGAGGAGGGGAAGAAAATCAGGTGGACCGACGGCGCCGAAGCGGTCTGGACTTTATTCAAGTATCGCCTTAAACCGCTTTCCAAAGTTCTTATTGATGTACGCCGACAAACATCCGGCAATCGCCAATAATGATACGATCAATCCCAAATAAAAATACGGCGTACGATATTGTAAGGTGATATGCTTATCGCCGGAATTGAAATCGGCTGTTACCAGTCCATTGGTTTCATACAACCGTCGCCCATCTGCGGCAAACCAACCCTCATCGTACCCTATCCCGAAAACCATTGCCCCGCTTCCCTTCGGAGTAAGCTCATAATCGACCCGATTGGGCGTATAACGGTGCCTTAAAATATCGGCCTGCCCCTGTATGACATATTCCATGAAAACATCGTTATTTTCCGTCACTATCCCCCGGCTGTCTTTATAGGCCGAAAGCCACGGAGCCATCAGCGAACCCCTGTTTTTTTGAAAGAGATCGTAAATCTCGAACTTGCTGCCGATCACATGACGAAATTCCTCGCTGAATACCGCCTTTTTAGGTTTTTTATTGGCGATCGATTGCATGGCCGGCAGGCTGATAAAAAAGTTGACGCCTGAAATCAGGACAATCAATCCGATTGATGAATATTGTTTTGCGGATTCCGTTATCTTCAATTTCGGCAGAATATTATCCAGCCCGATCGCCGCCATAACAGCCGCGGCAAGAACTACAAACTGGAAGGCTCGTGCCGGAGACCTGATCGAGGAAAAGCCGGGAAAATGATGCATCAGCCCCCAGAGCGAAAAATCGGAGAAGTGTCCCAGACCGAAAATAAAAAAGAAGGCACCAAGAATCAGCCATATTCGATTTTTCCTGAAGGCATAGATCAACCCGATAACGGCCAGAATTATTATCAGCGGAGAGATATAGGCGCTGTATTCATGCCAGCCCCAGTGTTCGGCGGTTTTCATAGTCCTGAATATCGCCTGGTCGAAAGAAAAAAACGCGGGCAGGATGAATTTCAACGGCGTCGTATCCTGCGCCATCCCGGCCCATTGATTCTGCGACAGGTAATGATACATCGGAATAAATTTCACCGCCGCCAGCAAAACGCCAAGAATAATCGCGATTATATATGATTTGATCAGTCTGATATTCTTGGTATCAATTGCATAGAGAATTACAAACAATCCGGAGAAAAAAGAAGTGTATAAAAAAGGCACTGCCGCGCCGTTACCGATTATTATCAAAGCGATGCTGAGCGCGGCCGCAAAGATATATTTCCAGTTGTCCCCTGTTTTCAGAATAAAATAAACAAACCAGGGAAGAAAACAGAAATGAGTGAAGGGAATATGCCCGATCGAAAAATGAAGCGCGAAATACGAACTGCCGAAATATACAAACGAAACCAGGTATGAACCTATATTCGAAATGCCTAATCTGCGGGCCATCAAGTAGCTGCCGTAAAACCCGACAAAATACGCAATAAGTACCTGAAGCTTGAGCCCACCGACCGCACCGAATATCAAAATGAGCAGGAAAAACGGCGACAGGATTCCGACTTCAGGATGGGCAAACAAAATATTTCCGCCGCCCAAATACGGATTCCAGAATGGGAACTGATGGAAATGCAGGACAGTCCGTTCAGGTACGGCGGCCATGACAGTGAACAACTCCCAGTCGCCGACCCCGATATATCCCCATTTCAAAAGAAACGGCAGAGTGAAAACAAGCGAAACCAGAAAGAAAATTGCGGGCGGGGCATATTTCGCTGTGTTGTGTTCAGATTTTTTCGGCATGTGGGAAATATAAGATTTTCTGTCAAAAATCGAAACAGTTTAATCGATTGGTTTTGCATTAACATAAACGCCGATTTCGGATTGATAATCATAACGATGGAAAAACAGGGAATCGGTAGAGAATTGAATTTCATAGCCGCCCGAGAAATATATTTTGGTCTGGCAATTGGGATTGAAAACCGTCGCCGCCGAATCGAAATAGAGACTATCTTCCAACCAGTATTTAGTCCTGGCCTCACATATTACAGTATCAAAATTCCCTTCCGGAAACATTGTATAATATGCCTTTTGATCGGTAAAAGTGATTTCAATTGATAGACAATCCTCTATGAAAGTATATTCCAGATTGCGATATTCACAGTATATACCTCTGTATTCACTTGTTGGCGGCGGTTTTTCTTTAATTGGATTATCCTCACAGCCAATTAAAAATATCGCCGAGATTAACGGCAAGATGAATAATCCTCTCATATTTCCCCTTTCTATTTTCGGTTTGGTCAAATATGCCTTCATTATATAGACGATATCTCAGGAAATGTACTCAAAAATAGCAAAAAAACTGCCGGGCATAACCCGGCAGTCTGGAAACCTTATAAAATTTTGGCACTTTTGCTTTACAATCCCAATTGCCAGTAAATAAAGCACCACTCGTCGATCAGTTCTTCCATCCAGATTCGTTTCGGCGCACCCTGACCATGGCCGGTCCGTCTCTGGATGCGGAGCAGAATGGGAGCATTCGACGAGGTCGCCGCCTGCATCGCCGCGGCCATTTTCCGCGTATGCATCGGATCGACCCGGCTGTCGTTATCGGCGCTTTCAAACAGTATCGCCGGATATGCGACACCTTTCTTGATATGATGATAAGGCGAATATTCATAAATAAACTTAAACTGTTCGGGATCGTCGGCGGAACCGTACTCCGGTATCCAGAGACTTCCGATCAGGAACTTATGATACCGAAGCATATCCAGAAGCGGCCG
The DNA here is from genome assembly GCA_003641425.1 of Candidatus Zixiibacteriota bacterium. Taxonomy (GTDB): domain Bacteria; phylum Zixibacteria; class MSB-5A5; order GN15; family PGXB01; genus PGXB01. Next base: position 4,145 of record QNAH01000007.1, on the reverse strand, counting down.
CCCGCAAACAACCGCCTTGACAAGATCGGGTCGCTGGACCGCCACTGCTCCAACCAGCAGACCGCCGTTACTGCCGCCCTCGACTATCAGTTTTTCGGAGTTGGTGTATTTGTTTTCGATCAGCCACTCGCAGGCCGCGATCATATCGTCAAAACTGTTCTGCTTGTTTTCCAGCATCCCGGCCCGATGCCATTCCTCGCCGTACTCTCCCCCGCCGCGAAGCTGGGTGTGGGCATAAACACCGCCACGATTCAAAAACAATGTCATAGTCCGGGAGAAATACGGCTTTTCATTGCTGTTGAACCCCCCGTAGCCATAGACCAGAGTCGGATTATTGCCGTCGAGTTCGATATCCTTGCGGTGCGTTAAAAACATCGAGATTTTCGTACCGTCTTTCGAGGGGTACCAGACCTGTTCTACCTCGAACTGACTCAGTTCGAGATCGGTTTTGATTTCATCGAACACTGTCAATTCCCCGGTGTCCATCTGATAGCGATATATGGTCGGCGGGATAAAATACGAATTGAATCCGAACAACAGATCTTTACCTTTGCTCTCCCCCCCGAGCCCGTGATCTTTGGAATAAATCACCGAGCCAAGCGATGGTAAATGAATATCATCGAAGTGTTTTCCCTTGAGGTCATAGATGGCAATCCGGTTGGAGGCATTTTCCATTCCGACCACCACAATTTTGCCGTCTATGATGGCAAAGGTCTCCTTGATGGCGTCCTGCTCGGGAATTATTTCTCTCCAGTTTTTAATCTGCGGTTTTCTGTATGACGCCTTCATTATCCGGTAACGGGGCGCATCATAATTTGTGAAAATGTAAAAACCGTTGTTCATGGGGAAAATAGTATGGATCGCTTCGACGTCCCCGGTGATTTTTATAAACTTGCTGTTCTTTTCGAGGTCTTTCAGGAAAATATCGCACTTGTTCCATCCCTGGTAAACCGGCACAAACAGATGCTTATTATCGGGCGATAATTGAGCATGGACCCAGTCGGTTTTGTTGGATTCATCTCCGAAAATATGCGGGTCGGACATGTAATCGGTCCCTATTTTATGAAAATAGAGATACCGGAAATATACCTCGTCACCATCGGGAACCGTCCCCGGTTCGGGATAACGGGTATAATAAAAACCGGAATTGTCTTTCAGCCAGGCAATGCTGGCGGCATCAGTGTAAGGAATCGTATCGGCCAGCATCTCTTTGGTCTCGACATTCATCAGGTAAAGAGTGCTGTTTTCGGTGCCGCCCGAAGATTTACCGAACACCATGAGATTTCCGTCGGGAGACGGATACCACCAGTCAAGCGCCACGGTTTTATCCTCGCTGAATGTATTCGGGTCGAGAACGATCTCAGGATCACCGCCGGGTGAGTGTCTCATATAGAGAATTTCGTGATCCTCACTTCCGTCTCTCTTTAGATAGAAATATTTCCCGCCGAGGATCACCGGGCTGTGGAGAACACCTATCTGAAGGACATTCTCGATATCTTCGGTAAGCTTTTCCCTGCCGGAGTAATTATGCAGGAAATGCCGACAGTATTTATCCTGCTGATCGGCCCAGGCGATGACCTGGGAATCTTCACCGTTTTCGAGCCAGCGATAATCATCGGCAATCTCTATTCCGTGCAGGGTGTCGATGACGGTTCTCACCGGGGTTTCCGGCAGAACAGGAGCTTTGTCGACCTTTCCGCAGGATAACACAAACAGGCTGATAAAGACGGCCATTATTATCGATGCCTGAAATTTCCCGAACTTGCGTGATTGCATTGCAGTCCCCTTCCGCTACCTGGCCGTCGGCCGGATAACATTTAATATTTTTACATTACCGGGTTATTAATATCCGGAATCGCGCTTCGAGTGAATAATCATTATTTAAATATATATAAGAGCGGAGACGGCGTCAATGCCCGTGGAAATATTACTGCATAAAAAAAGGCCGGCATGATGCACCGGCCTTAAAAAACGGCTGTAATCCGACTATTTCATATGCTTGCTGACCAGTTTGGTCATCTCAAACATATTGACTTTTTTCTTTCCGCCGAAGATCGGCTTCAATTTGTCATCGGCTACAATCTCTCTCCTGTTGGCCGGATTCTGAAGATCGTTTTTCTTGATGTACGCCCAGAGCTTCTTGGTGATCTCGGTCCGGGGGATCGGCTTGCTTCCTACCACCAGGGCCAGATGCGTATCCGGTGTCATTGGTTTCATGAAAGCCGGATTCGGCTTGCGAGCGGTTTTTTTCTTGGCAGGCTTTTTGGCGGCGGCTTTTTTCTTGGGAGCAGCCTTTTTGGGTGCTGCTTTCTTGGAGGTTTTTTTCTTGGTCGCAGCCTTTTTGGCAGTAGCCTTTTTCTTGGGCGCCGCCTTCTTCATGGTTTTTTTGGTGGTTGTTTTCTTCTTGGCTGCAGACTTCCTCGCCGCCGGTTTCTTCTTTGCCGTCTTCTTCACTGGCATGCCTTGCTCCTTTTCTTTAGGAGTGTTAATGTTAATGCTGCTTTAGCTCTTTTTACTGTTGTTTTGAAGCTTGCGCCGATACAGTCTAATTGCATTGTAATTACCGATAACGGTCTTCGGCGCCATACAAAGAGATTAACGTTATTACACTATGATAATGCAACAAAAATTTTGCATTTTACAAAAAAAATATGTTTTTTTCATAGAGGAATTTGACGCCATATCAATATCGCCGGTCTTATATTATCCCCAAATCCTGCTTACCTCCTCCCGATGAACCTTTCAGCGAAGAGGCTCAAAGCCGGGTTTTCATAGGAGGAATATACTTTTCAAGTCCTGTTATCAGGTCAATCCCGCTTTGGCCCGCATCCCTTCCTCAATTAGACTCAACGCCCGATCGCTGTCGATAAAGGTGGTATTAAGTATCATGTCATACGCCATCGGGTCGTTGATGTCCCGGTGAAAATTACGCCGCACCAATTCGGCCCGGCTGTGGTCGAATTCCCGGATCTCCTTTTCTGCGGCCTCAGGAGTGAAATTCTGATATCTGACAAGCGTCTTGATGCGCTTTGCCAAGGAACATACCACCCTTACACGAAAACCGCGATCCGCCGGGACGATAAAATTGGCGCATCGCCCTACGACCACGACCCCGCCAAGTTCGGCAATTGACATAATCACCCGGTACAGGTGCTTGAAATAATCTGAGGCATCGACATAAGGGCCTTTGAAAATACCTTCGAACCATAGTTCGATCCAGTGGCGGACCTTATCGTCGAGCGACTCGATTATCATCCGGCGATACCCGGTCGATTCGCATATTTTATCAATCACCTCGCGATGCAGAAAATCATACCCGAGCTTTTCGGCCAACAGGCCGGCGATATGCCGCCCCTGACTGCCGCGCTGGCGACTGATAGTGATTATAGGTTTGATTTCCGGTTCTGCACCTTTTTCGGTCGCCTCCCGCCGCATCTTTTTTTCAAGTTCCCACTTGCGAAGCTGACGGTCAATTATATTTTCAATCGATCCCATAATGCCTCCCGCGATAATATTGCAATATCGATTAATCCTGTAATCCTGATTTTTTATTTGAAAATTCTACCCGATTATATTTTAAATCGCCGCTTCTTTTGAGAGTCCCGGAATCCCCCGGAAAGGATGAGACAACCTAAAAATATTTCTTTGATTTTCCGTATTACAGTATATATTGCGCTTCACTATGAGCAAAGATGGTTTTGAGATAAAAAATCATGCCCTTATCAAATCGATGGGATTCAAGTGCGGGCTGGAAATCCACCAGCAACTCAATACGAAAACCAAGCTTTTCTGCCACTGTCCCGTTGGTTTGACCGACGAACCGCATGACGCCGAAATATTGAGACATATGCGCCCGACTCTATCGGAACTGGGCGAGTATGACGGCACCGCCCTGATGGAATTCAAGACCAAAAAGAATGTCATTTACCGCCTGTACCGCGACCGAACCTGCACCTACGAAATGGACGACACCCCGCCGTTCCTGGTCAATCAGGAAGCGGTCGATTTTGCCATAAAACTGGCCCTCCTGTTTAATTGTAAAATCGTCGATGAACTGCATGTTATACGCAAGCAGTACCTCGATGGATCAATTCCAACCGGTTTTCAAAGAACCATGATCATCGGGATCGACGGGTGGGTACCCT
>QNAH01000006.1 GCA_003641425.1 Candidatus Zixiibacteriota bacterium | reverse complement strand
TGACCGTCTCGCGGCCGGTGAAGAGATCACGGTCTCCTTCACCCTCAGCGATCCGTCAGAGATCCTGGGTCTGCATATGGTCTTCGATCACAGCGACAATATCGAAGTCGTCAAGATCGAAAAAGGCGATATGTTCAACACCAATGAGAAGACATTCTTCTATAACAGCACCAAGGACAACGAACTGTTGATCGACGGTGCCATATTCAGCAGGAATGGCTTCGAGAGCCAGGAGATCGCTCAGGTAACCTTCCGGGCCGAAACCGATATCGCGAATTTCGTCCTTGAAGATGTTGAGTTCACAGTCAGAGACAACAATAATGTTGACGTGGAAGCGGCCTTCAACACTACCGTCGAGAAGGTCGTGGTCCTGCCGACAGAATTCGCTCTCAGGCAGAACTATCCTAACCCGTTCAACCCGGCAACGACCATTGAACTGGCCCTGCCGGTTGCCAGCAACTATAAACTGGATATTTACAATGTTGCGGGACAGAGAGTCACCGAATTTTCAGGTTATAGTGAGGCTGGAATAGTTAGTATTACATGGGATGCTTCCGACTGCGCTTCAGGGGTCTACTTCTATAAGATGAAGGCCGGATCGTTTGAAGCCACGAAGAAGATGGTCATGATTAAGTAACTATTTTCTTAGGGACCTTTTAGGGGAAAGGTTCTTAGATCGGAGAAGCGGGTACTTCACCCGCTTCTCTGAAATAAAAAAGAGTTTGTAAAGCTATTTGGAGGATTTTATGAACAGAGTAAGTTGCAGGAATATGCTTACAATCTTTTGCCTTTTCCTTATCTGGGGTGTTGGTGGTATATGTGTCTCCTGGGGAGGGACATTCTATCTTGAGCCAGATACAATTTATATTACAACCGGGGCAGGAGTGGAATTCGAACTTGATCTTTTAGTCGACAGCGAGATCCAGAACCTGAAGGGATACGAGGCTTACATCGGTTATAACAAATTCGTTCTTGATACAATCGAAGTCCTGGAGGGTCCGCTTACCTATTATAGCAATTCTTATTTCGACGTCTTTCTGGTCGGCGAGTCGACCCAGCTTTTGGTGGAATCGGTCATCCTCGGTGGCGGGGCATCGGTCGACGGCCCCGGAAAGCTGGCCGATATAACGCTTATCAGTCTTGACAGCGGCGGCGTGGTTGACATGAATCTTGAAATCATTGCGCGTGACAGCGCCAATGAACTGATGACTGTCAACACGGCAGGCGCTGTCGCCGTGATAAACGCCCCGCCGGCTCATTTTGACCTGGTGACTCCCCCGCATCAGGAGAATCTTTACCTTGACTATGGTGAAAATATGTCATTTTTCTGGGATATGACATATTCTTTTTATCCCGACGACCTTGTGCGCTACGAGCTGACTTACAGCGCTGATCCCGATTTCCCTCCCGGAAATACCACGGTGGAAGAGACTTTCAACAATTATTTTTCTGTGCCGGTGTCCACGCTGGATACGGGAAGATATTACTGGAAAGTGAAAGCTATTAATACGTACGGCCATTCGATCTGGAGTGACGAGACGTTTCATTTTCAGCTTAACACGTACTCTTACCCTGATGGATTCAATCTGATTTATCCCGCCCAGGACGAGGATCTTCTTGTGCCGATAACAGACGACCTTGAACTGATCTGGTCGTCGTCGGGTACCGAAGTCCAGGGCGATTATATTAGATACAATTTATATTACAGCCAATCGCCCGATTTTCCGCCGGAAGCGACGGATACGGTTAGAGCGCTGTCAGATACGGTACATACTCTGACCGCCGCGGATTTAAGTACGGCGTATTATTACTGGAAAGTCGAGGCATACAACACGCTCGGCTACCACACATGGTGCAGTGAATTGACCAGGGGATTCGACCTGACTATTGCGGCAAATCCGGGAATATTCAGCCTGTTGAGTCCGATCGACGGCGTATATTACAATATGAATTCGGGTGAGGGTGTTCAGCTTGCCTGGAGTCAGTCGGTCTCGGTTATACCGGACGACACACTCACGTTTACAATTTATTTCGGCACTGACGATAATCTGCCCGCCAATTCTGTAAAGGATACATTCGTGGTTGATCAGCTGGAAATCACTCTGCCCGATGACTTCATTCCGCGCAGGGAGATATATTACTGGGCGGTCAAGGCCACGAACAGAATCGGCTACGATACCATGTCGGCAAATGTCAATTCACTCATGACTTATTACAGGGGTGATGCCGACGGCAGCGGAGCTTTTAATATTCTGGATGTGACTCATATTATCAATTATCTTTATAAGGGAGGACCGGAACCAATACCATCCCTGAGTGCTGATCCGAACTGCAGTGAGTCAATTAACATTCTGGATGTTACTTATATAATTAACTGTCTCTATAAGAGCGGCCCGGCGCCTTGCTGGGATTAATAAGTATCCGATATGGATTAAAAAGAATTTCGGGGCAAGTGCTGGCCCCGGGATAAATGCATTCGATCATTATCGCGGAGAGGATCCGGCTTGTTGAATGTTTCCCGCCATTCAAAGATACAAGTCATTACAGATGACATTAATTGCAAAAATATGCCTGTTCCTGTCCGCAATATTGATTTCATTCCCTCTTTCTTCAATGTCGATTGACCCGGCGGGGCGATTTCCTGTCTCTGAGGATTCATGCGTTTCCCGAATTATTCGGATTCCGCAAAGCCGCTTAAATTCCGTATCCGGTGAAAACCTGAAGATATGGGTGTTTTTCAGGGACAAAGGCGCCATAGATAAGAATGATGTTTATCTTGCGGAAAGCCGGATAAGCGAACATGCCAGAAAGAGGCGGCAAAGAAACGGAGTCAAAAATGTCACGTTCGCCGATTTGCCGGTCTGTCGTGAATATATCGACAATCTTACGAACAACGGCGCCCGTCTGAGGAGAGTCTCCAGGTGGCTTAACGCGGCCAGTTTTGTCATCGACAAAAAAATCATTTACGAAATCGCCGAATTCTCCTTCGTAAAAAAAATAACATTGGTGGCCGGATATAATCGATCGGTGCCTTACCGATATGATAACGGTGTAATTTTTCCCGATATTGATACCACCGATAAACAATCCCTCGATTACGGCATGTCCTACACCCAGAATAATATGATCAATGTCCCGCTGATGCACCAGATGGGGTATTGCGGTCAAAATGTAATTATCGCCATGCTCGATACCGGCTTCAAAAAAAGCCATGAGATTTTCGATTCGGCCAAAGCCACAAACCGCATCATTGCCGAATACGATTTTATCCGCGACGATGACGACACCCAGGATGATCTTGCCGAGGATATCAACGGTCAGCATAATCACGGGACTTCATGCTGGTCGGTGCTGGCGGGGAATGATCCGGGAAATCTTATCGGACCTGCATATAAAGCAAGGTTCCTGCTTGCCAAAACAGAGGATATCGGCAGCGAGACTCCGATCGAGGAAGACAACTGGGTGGCGGCCATGGAGTGGGCGGATTCACTTGGCGCCGATGTCATCTCATCATCATTAATTTATTCGGACTGGTACACATACGAGGATATGGACGGGGCCACCTGTATCACCACCCTGGCGGCCAATACCGCTTATGCGCTGGGCATCCTGGTCGTCAATTCGATAGGGAACCGGGGACCCGATATCGGTACCCTTTCCGCCCCATCGGATGCTTTCAAGATATTGTCCTGCGGCGCAGTCGATTTTTTTGAGGATATAACGGAATTTTCATCCAGGGGACCGACCTATGATAACCGTATCAAACCCGAAGTCTGCGCTATGGGAGACGGGGTTTATTTCGCCTTTGCCTATACCGATACAAGCTATGCCTATGGCGCCGGGACATCCTACTCCGCCCCGCTGATTGCGGGAGCCGCCGCAGTATTATTATCGTCGAATACCGATATGTCGGTGCTTCAACTCAGAAGGTCACTGATAGAGACAGCCAGTCAGGCATCAAGTCCCGACAACGAATACGGCTGGGGGATTATTGATGTCAGGGCGGCGCTTGAATGGGGACCCAATTTCACGGCCGACACGACTGTCGGATACGGATCATTAACGGTTCAATTTACTGATCTTTCCGATCCCGAGCCGACCAGTTACTGGAGATGGTATTTCGGTGACGGTGATACATCGATTGTGAAGAATCCGATTCACAACTACACCCAGCCGGGTAATTACACGGTTACACTTAAAATCGATCCCGATGGTCTGCTGATTCGTAAAAAAGAGAATTATATCACAGTCTTCCCTGCAGAAATAATACCCGGCGATGTCAACAATTCAGGTGAGGTTAACATCCTGGATGTAACCTATCTGGTCGGTTACCTGTACAAGGGCGGTCCGGAACCCCTGCCTCTTAATGTCGGCGATACGAATTGCGACGGTTCGATAAATCTTCTGGATATAACCCAAATAATAAACTACCTCTACAAAGGCGGCCCTGGACCATGTTTCAGGTAATATCGCCGTTTAATATTTTATATTGTTATATTAACGATGTAATATTCGGATGATCGATGGTATGGAAATATTAAACAAATATTGATAATATATCAGACCCTTTGCCCGCCTTTTAATTTAGCTACTGCCGGAAACCTCTCATGGAGTGACGACGCCTTCCTTGATGGCCAGCCGTATGACCTGCGCCGTATTGTGACATGACAGTTTCGACATCACTTTATAGCGGTGATGCTCGACAGTCTTGGGACTGATATTCAATTTTTTAGCCATTTCTTTTCCGGTATATCCTTCGGCCATCAATTGGAATACTTCCCGCTCGCGAACACTTAGGGTGTCCACCGGTGACGGGAATTGTTTGTCCTGGGCCCGGCCGATATAGTCTTTTATCACCTGCTGGTTGATTTTTCCGCTCAGGAACACACCGCCGTTCATGACCGTATCGATTGCCTGAAACAATTCTTCGGCATCGATATCCTTCAAAAGATAACCGCACACACCCTGGCTGAGGGCATCGCTGATATACTTGCCCTTATCATGCATCGACAGGATAATGATTTTCGCCTTTGGAACAACCCTTTTTATATGAACGCAGGCGTCGATCCCATTGAGTTCCGGCATCGAAATATCGAGAAATATGATATCAGGATTTGCCGATTTCAACTGATCCAAGGCCTCCCGCCCGTTTGAAGCTCCGCCTGCAATAAGGACATTGTTTTTTTTAAGCAGCAGCTCGGACAGTCCCTGGCGGAAGACCTGATGATCATCCACAATGAACACTTTTATTTGCATCCTTCATCTCCCGTTGTCGGTATCAGGATTTTTATAGTGGTTCCCCGGTCTTCGTTACTGCAAATGTCGATTTCTCCATTCATCAGTTCAACCCTTTCCTGCATATTGATCAGGCCGAAACTCCGGTAATCTTTGCCGCCGGTTTCGCTTTCGCCGGTCTTAAATCCGATACCATTATCATTGACGGTACACTGCAGACATTCCGGCGTGTAGTTTATCTTGATGTCTATTCGTGTGGCCCGGGAATGTTTGCCGATATTGTTTATAATTTCCTGAAAAATCCGGAAGACATTTATTTCCCTGTATTTGTCCAGTTCATAACTCGTTCCTGAAATTGAATATGACGTCCTCATCTGGGGACACTGCTGCTTGACGATCCATTTTATGGCGGGAAGTAAACCTTCTTCATCGAGTATCCGGGGGCGAAGCCCGGTCGAGATATTTCTCATCTCCGTGGCGGTTTCGGAAATCAGGGACGAGACATTTTTTATCCGCGCGGTGTCCACCCCATTCAGTTCAAGAATCTCGTTTTCAAGATTCACTTTGGCGGTTCCCAGCATCTGGATAACCGAGTCATGCATCTCGCGGGCGATATCACGATACAAATTTTCGTGAGATTCGATCAGGCGACCTGAGAGCTTTCGCAATTCGCGGCTCTGCTTCTGAACCAGCAGCCGATTATTTCTTATTTCGGTAATGTCCCTGAAAAAGCCGATGACCACATCCCGGTTATCGAAAACTTCGGGGACCGCTCTTATACTGACATATATGATACTGCCGTCTTTACGGATTAACGGCATTTCCTGCGCAACTTCGCTTTTGCCGGTATAGAGTCTTTCAAATTCATGGATCGCTTTTTTTCTGCTTTTTGGCGGTGATAAATCACCAACCCGCCTTTCGAGCAGTTCCTCTTCAGAAAAACCTGTCAGTCTAATAAAAGCCGGATTGACAAAAATCGCTTTTTTCGACTGTTTTTCAACGACAAGGATACCGTCGGGCGACGAATTAATCAGGGTCTGGTATCTTCTCCGGCTTTCGAGAGATTCTATCTCTGAATTTTTTTGGCGGGTTATATCGGAAGCGATCACGAGCGCGCTTGCAGTACCCTGTTCATTTACGATTGGACTGACACTGGCCTTGAACCAGCAATTGCGCCCTCTGATGTTCATTTCCAGTTCTCGGGTGCATCTTTTATTGTTATCGATTGCGTCGCGAAGATTATGCAATCTGGTATCAGCCTCGCTGATTGGCATGAATTCATATATCGAATTATTGATAATACCTTTAGCGGGCAGTCCGATAAAATCGGCGGCCCTGCTGTTGACATAAAGAATTATCCCGTCACGATCAATATTGAGAATCAACTCGGTGGCGCCTTCGACAAGGGTCCTGTACTTTTCCTCGGAAAACCGAAGCTCATCCCGGATCTGCTTCCGCTGAATAGCCGCCGCAATGTGATCTGAAACCATCCCGAGGATATTCACATCCTGTTCAGAGTAGGCCAGTGGATCTTCGTAATGCTGAACGGCCACGACACCTATAATCTTGCCTTCAATCCGCAGGGGAACGCCCAGCCATACTTTCGGGCGGTGACAGACAAGCTCCACTTGTCCGGATTCGAGAAGGTCGGTTATCACTTTTTCCGTAGCCAGCAATGGTTTTTCCGTATCCAGAACGTACCGTGTAAATGTCTTTCCGGCCGGGAAGGTCGTAAATCGGTCTTTCTCATCGACATGATAAGGCAGTTCCAGACTGTCGCTTTCGGGATTGACAAGCGCAATAAAGAAATTTTTGGAGCATATCAGATCATTCAGTCTGCGATGGATAAAGGCATATAAAGAATGCATATTTTCAGATGTGCTGACCGCCTCGGAAATATCATAAATCACCCGCATCATTTTTTCCATGCGTTTTTGATGCGAGACATCAACCGCAATTATCCAATATCCAACCTGCAGTTTGTTTTGAATTATCGGCAGGCCGTATAGATTGACAGGCACTGTACGGCCGTCTTTTCTGATAATTTCAACGCTTACATACTCATAAAATCCACCGTTATTGATTATTTGAGTGAAATCTTTCAGGCGTGAGCCGCTCTCCTGAGAAAATAATGACGAAAAATAAGTCAATCTGTAGAGTTCGGCCTCGGAGTAGCCGGTCATCTCAAAGCCGACATGATTTATAAACCTGATCCGGCCGTCGGTGTCGAGTCTCAAAACAACATGCGGAATCATCCCCACAAAGGCCGAATTCAAATTACCGGAAAACCCGCTTCGTTGATATTCTTCAGCCGTTTTTTGATTGGCGACATCGGCAAAAGCGCCGATCATTCCTATCACGCCGTTCTCTTCACTGGTAATGTAGCTAAAATTCGCTCTGGCGTTGATGGTGATGCCCCGCTTTCCGCATAAATCCACAGAGATATCGCGGACCTGACCATTGTTGTCAATTTTTTCGATTATGTTCTGATGATTGGCGGAATCCGCATATAATTTACTTATATGCCGACCTACCAAGTTTTCCGGAGAACTATACCCGAGGATTCGGGAGAGGGAGCCGCTTATTCGCAATATCCGGTGCTCATTATCGGTTTGAACACAATGATAACCAAGACCTTCAAATATCTTCAGGAGATTGATATCCACCGCTTCTTCTGAGTATTCGCTTTTATGATCACTTGAAGATGTCATTTTCGATACTGCCTATTCAAAAATCCGGATCAAACGTGGTCCTGGTTCAAATATCAAAGTTATGGTGTCAAAGTATTTTTTTTCTCCGCATTATCTACCCCTGGATCAGGCTTACCGCCAAACCGTCAATATGTATTGACAGATCGCCAGCGCCCATGGCCTCCACACCCCGGTCGTTGTGCTCTTTACTTAAGTTTCGCCCGGATAATCGGGCACTGAACCCCAATGGTATCCCCATATTCATTATCGGATGTTTACCGCTAATTAATAAGGGATGTTACCCAGATCGATGATCATCCGCTATACCTTTGTGAATCAACCGCTTATGCGTTACCAAGCGACCCTGCACCGGTATTTCCTGGCAGACTGACCCTAAGAATTCCCCTAAATATGAACGCAATTTTGATATATACTAAATACTAAAGTCGCTATAGATGTCAATAGGGTATGTTCCCTATATTCATAGGGAATTTCACTCAGTCAACACCCATGGCTTTTCCTTGAAGTAATTGCAAGTCTTCCTGACAAAAATAGAAAATGGCGTAATACGCTCTATAGCTATAATCGGGTCGATACCTCCTTATTTTTCGGTGTTCTCTGCAACTTCGATTAACATGATGGCTCCGAACCACCTTTATATAAATAATTTATTATAAATGTTATATCCAGGACATTTATGGCGCCGCTGTTATCGGCATCGGCCGATTCGACAGGATCAGGTGCCGGGCCGCCCTTATACAAATAACTGACAATATATGTAATATCCAGAATATTTATGGCGCCGCTGGCGTCGGGATCGCCGCATACATAATCGATGATGGTTATCTCGGAAGTACCGCAGTCATTGTATGCCGGATAGATGGTTCCTCCGGTATTCGGAGAAAAGATGAATTCCCCGGCCGGCCCCACAAAGACCGAATCGAAATCAATTGTCTGGCTCGATGTTCCGGCCGGAATATCGACCATAAGCGTAGCCAGCAAACCGCCGCTTTGCGCCGGAATGTCGTTCAGGATCTGCGAATATCCGATTTGAACCTGCCTGTTGGCATTATCAATAACGGTGAAAAGGTCTCCCGGCGCTATCGAACCTGTCTCGTCAATAGATGAAATACTTATATCACCTGAACTGTAACTGAATCCCAGGGAAAGAGCGGTCAGAGGAGTCTCGTTGGTAATATAGATTGGAATCCCGACCGTTTTATTTGCTACCGTGGTATCCGGACATCCAAGATTGACGCTGTTACCACCGGCGGGCTGGATGCAGTCGGCTGTCATCTGGCAGGGTGCCGGTCCCCCGGCGAAATAGTAATTGATGATGTAAGCGGCATCTGATATATTGATACTGCCGCAATTATCGGCATCGCCCTGTCCGGTATATTCCGGCGCCGGGCCATTATTGAAAATATAACTATTCAAGTAATTAATATCGAGAATGTCTATAATCAAATCACCATTGGCGTCGCCGCAATAATAATCGATCGGATTACCGACAACAACCTGCTGAATTTCCGAATAACCGCCCCATTGATCCTCGGCATCATACGCCCGGACCTTGTAATAATATTTGCCTTCGGATTTGCCGTCGATCGTGTACGAGGTGTCCGTGATCTCGGACGAAAGGACGGTAAATGTCTCGAAGGAATTCACCGGGTGGATATCATCCACTATGAATCCATACCAGGCATAGTACAGGCTGTGATCCTTATATGAAAAACGCACATAAATATCTTCGCCGGCAAAATCATTCAGCGGATACAGACCCTCAACCCATTCCGACATCCACGGCTCGTCCCCGGACGTACCGGTTATACCGTGACCGCGGTTATGCCACCAGGGATCTCCATCGGTGCTGAGATTACCGTCAATCGGCGTGAAATGGATACCGTCGGTTGAAATCTCGACATAGGCAAAATCGAAATTGGTCTGGATATCATACCAGGCCCAGAATTTCAAAGTATCGTCAGGCTGAACCGTATAGGGTGTGATCGACTGAATATAGCGTTCCATCGTGCTGGCATCACCCGACCAGAAGGACCGGGGCGATGAATGAGTAAAATACGTTTCCTGCACAAAGCCGGAATTTATCCAGTTATCGAAATTATCGGCCGGGTCAGTAATCGTTTTAAATCCGGTCATTTCATACAATTCGTACTTTACGGCCGGATTTAGCGTGTCATCATGCAACCAGTTAACCTCAAATGGAGTCACGGCATCGACCGAATCGGGGACGGCAAGAAGCGGAGCCTCGGGCGGCAGGACACCGTTAATATTGCCGACCGCATTGGCCAGGTAAAAATTGGTCGCCTGGTTTTCGGCGATAAGATCGGGGATGCGGTAAGTTTCGGGCCAGAAACCGTCATCATAGCCGCCGACCTCGACAGTGATGGCGATATTCTTATCTTTCAACGTTTGCTCGCCATAGCCCCAGTCATCGCTGTCGCCGTTGGTTGTATAGAGTATCCACCCCGGCCCCGGTGTATATCCATTATATGATTTGATCTCCTCCCCGATAGCCGCGAAGATATGCTCATCGGGTGTGTACAAACCATATTCATAACCAAAGGGCCAGATGATCAGGTTTGAATACGAATGATAATATATTGTTATGACAAATTCATGATCGATGATAAAGTCTCGCATGGCCTGAGTTTCCGGCTCCGAGAACGGCCCGGTTCCACGGTATGTAGGGTCATCCGGCACGGGTGACGACCCTTCATCGTCGTAGCCCCACATATAACCGTAGTTCCGGTTAAGATCGACACCGAATGTACCATCACCGTTGTCGCGGCGGTTTTTGCGCCACATTCCCCCGCCGCCGGGATTTTGCGCATCATTATAGGCGTACCCATCCGGGTTGACTACCAGGACAAACCACATCTCGCGGTTGTCCACCAGATATGTAACTTCCGGGTCGGTACCGTAATTTTCGAGAAGAGTGGTAATATATGTAAGAAGAACCAGCGGCGTGATTCCCTCCCGGGCGTGTATCGCGGAGGTGTACAGAATTCCCGGCTCGTCTTCATCGACATCGGGGTTGTCCGATACCTTTACCGCCCAGATATTCCGGCCTTCGAGGGTCAACCCGATACTGATCTTGTCCGTGATAAGATCGGGGTACAGATACTGCATGAACATCAATTCGGCCTCTATCTGCGACAGCGACAGGTAATTGATGTAATCTTTATCGCCGGCGGCAATACGATCCCGGTAGAACTTTTCGAGATCGTCATGAATAATGTCGACTTTGAGTCCGAGCTGCTGAAGCTCGGCGATTTCAGCGGCATCGGTGACAATATCGACCGAATGGTCGCCGCGCCAGACTATGTCAAGATGCAGGCCCTTTATCAACAGCATCTTATCAGGAGTCTCAAAAGTAATTTTGGCCTGAATATATTTTTCAGACGCTCCAACGCCGGTTCCGAGTGAGATTATAAGTATAGCCAGAACTGCAAAAAAGGGCCTTCTCCCGCGCATATTTTTCCTCCCAATATGGTAAGTAAAAAGATTTGAATATTTTTTAGGTACGAATGACTTGAATAATATATGAAAATACTCAAATATTCAAAGTGTTTTTTTGTATTTTCCGGGTGCGAATTACCTGTAATCTGTATATGATAAATCTTATCAATATTTTTTAACGGAGCATTGTCTAATCGAAATATTCACCAAATATGCTTTGGAACAACGACTTAGGCAACCAACAACACCTGCGGACAATCTTGCTCCATCCCGCAATTTATAAAACCGATCGATTATGATCGTCCAATTGGATATTCCATCTTATCACAAAAAAGGGCGGTTGGAACGACCGCGCGATGAATTTTTATAATTGCTATCCAGTCAGCAAATCGGCGGTTCCCGGGGAAAGGTATAGTGACCGACGAATTCAACCAGGATTTTGTCTTGGGCACATGCTTCGATTCCGATAATGACGGTTACGGCGGTACTGATGATCTCTCCAACACCTGCCTGATCGATAATTGCCCGGATATGTACAATCCCGATATGGTTCTGGTTAAATAATCCGGCAATTATTGTGCAATGAATTGCATCTGATAATCGACTCCGAAAATTGCCTTATGCGAAAAGTCCAGGGTAACTCGATAAATATTACCTTGACTTTCCGTAATTACATGTTATTTTTTAATATAGATTTTCCGTTTCTATGTTATTTCATCTTATGCCCGGCGCGATTATCGTCGGAATAGCGGCCGTGTAATACGCTTTATTTTTTAGTATATAAATATTTGAATATATATCCGGATCATCGGGAAGGGTTATAAACTGATGAAGTCTATATTTTTAGTATTAACGGTATTGGCCCTGGCTTTACCCGCCTCGGGACAATTTATTGATTCCGTCTGGGTAAAAATATATAATGGGCCGGGTAACGGTCCTGATATCCCCAATGTCGCAACAGTCGATATCGCGGGTAATGTCTATGTTGCCGGCGAGCATACAGGCGGCGGCGGCACCTCCGACTATATCATTATAAAATACAGGTCAGACGGTAGCGTCGCATGGACCGCCGATTATGATGCTGTCGATAACGGCTATGACTATGCCACCGATATTTTTGTCGATGCCGCTTTGAATGTTTATGTTACGGGCTCAGTTGCTTCCGGTTCATACATGGATTATTGCACCATAAAATACGATTCACTTGGAAATGAACTCTGGGTGAAGACATTCGACGGTCCGGGCGGACGCCACGATAATGCCTATGCCATCACGGTCGACAACAGCGGCAATGTTTTTATCACCGGGATGTCGTACGGCGGCCTGACACGAGCCTATGATATCGTAACGATAAAATATCTATCAAACGGCGATACGGCCTGGGTGAAAACAATTCAGGGAAGTGCGGATACATCGGATGTCGGTCTCGATATCGATGTCGATATGTACGGTGATGTCTATATCGCCGGCGCCATCGGCGAGGATACGATAAATACTGACTGGCTGGTGCAAAAATATTACTCCGACGGCACCCCGGCATGGACGCGCTATTTAAGCGGGACCGCGAATGAGAATGTCTCCGCGCTGGTCATGGTCGTGACCGACTCGGGCGATGTCTATGTGGCCGGTAACGCTGATTACACCTCGACAGGAAGTGATTTTGTTATTGTCAAATACGACAGGAACGGCAATCTTCAATGGCAGAGGATCAGTGACGGCGGCAATAATCTCGATGATTACGTGACCGACATGACAATTGACAACGATCAAAATATCCTGGTCTGCGGAAAAGCGTTTGTGCCGGCCGGTCTGATCGATATGCGGGCGGTTAAGTATAATTCCGCAGGGATGTTCCAATGGGGAAGGAAATATAATGCCCCCGCCAATCTCTATGATGGTGCCAACGCCGTGGCTTGCGATACCAGCGGTAATGTATATATCACAGGTTATATCAGCCTGTCGGCCAGCAATCTTGATATGGCGACAATAAAATACTCGCCCGATGGCGACCGCGAGTGGGTGCGCACCTATGGCGGCGAATACGAGTCACTTGACGACGCCGGTGATATAGCTGTCGATAAGGACGGTAATGTTTACATTACCGGGTATGAATCAGATCTTTCCTATATGACCGATATTGTCACGATACGGTATTCCATTTTCGGCCCGTTATATGTCAGGGTTTATTCTCCCATAAATGTCAAGGTGACCGATCCGGCCGGGTATTATATCGGCAAGGATGCCGATGGTGTCCTCTCGCAGACCCTCTTCCCGGCTGACTATTTCGAAGAACCGCCGGACTACATTGATGAGGTCGTGATCTACTTTCCGATTGCCGGGGAATATATAATCGATGTTATCGCCGAAACCGGTGCTCCCCCCGATGCCACCTATTCGATTGGAATTACGGTTAACGGCTCTCTCGAGGAGGAAGTGGTTAATAACGCTACTGTACCGGCCTCCGGGACGACCGAGCAAATTTCGTTTACGGTCGAGGATGTCCCCGATCCGCAGTATGTATGTGGCGATGCCAACGGTAGTACCAATATCAATATTCTCGATGTCACCTTTATTATCAGTTACCTTTACAAGGGCGGGCAGGCGCCGGATCCGATCGAGGCAGGCGATGCCAACGGAAGCGGCGGCATTAATATTCTGGATGTAACCCATATAATAAACTATCTGTACAAGGGCGGCGAACCGCCGGTCTGCCCGCAATGATCTGTCAACGACAAAAAGAAAGAGCCGGATAACCGGCCCCTTTTTGGTTTCACTCTTCATCAGGCGGTGGAGTATAACCGTCGATAAGCACTATCTTCATTATTTCAATCGGCTCAGTATGTAAATCCTCGGCTACTGCTCTAATAGTCTGCCCGTCCCTGCCTGCATTCCCGCTGTTATCGCAGGGAGGGAGTCTTCGGACTCCTGCCTATTCGGTATCCACGATTCACTATATATATTTTCCGACACATGGAGTATATACAGAGATCGCTGATACAACAATAGATCTGCTAAATCAAATGGCCGGGGCTTTGGGCATAAGGAAATCGGGCAGAATGGGCGATCTACAGAACTTTGATTACGTCGTGAAAATGACCGCTACAGCAGACAAAAGGCCAAAAACCATATCGCTATAAAGCGGAGAGGCTGGGATTCGCAACAGCCTAATTCTATTAAGTTTATGGGATGCAATGAAGTTGCCGTAATCATATGGTATCCATATGGTTAAGTTGCGTCAAGTTCCGTTAAGTAGCGTTAAGTATAGTCGACTTCTGTGAAGTGCGTTGTTAGAAATTCGTTAGAAATATCAGAGCTACATTAAAAAGCTGGCTGGAACTAGCTTTCTGGCAAATGAGTTTGCTCTATTCCGGCCTATCACCAGGAATCGTCTCATAGAATATTCTAAGATTTGCCTCCACCTTGTCGCCGACCTTTGAAGCATCAAGGCTGTAATCTTCTTTATCCCTCATTCTCACTACAAAACCGTTATTACTAAAATTACCTTCGACCCATTTCATAACCGGAATTGTAACATCAAACCGCAGTTTATCTGTATTCCCAGGCCTTTGAAATTGATATGTAATAAGGGTATCATTTTTTGATATGTTGTTCTTGACTTCAGCCAGCGCGGAGCTTGTCCATTCCTCTGTTAACGGGGACACATTTATTGCCACCTTTTCGGTAATGGATGTGTCGAGATCGGGTTTTAACTCCAGGAAGGCCAGGGTAATCAATTTGCCGTTCAATGAATCGGGGAGATCATATTTGACGAAGAACTTACTTACTGGGCCTTCGGTGGTTGATTTAACGGGCAAATAACCACTTGGCTCGAGGACCATTTCACCAGCATGTATATTCACGCCAAATGTCACGACAAACAGTAAAATCCAAATGTATTTCTTTTTCATCGGTAACTCCTATTTTAGAATAATCATTTTCTTGGTTGATTCAAATTCTCCGGCTTTTATTCTATATAGATAAATTCCTGATGCAATAGGAGAACCCTGATCGTTATTTCCATCCCATGTTATTTCATGGATTCCGGCTGACTTGTGGCCATCTTCCAGCAACCTCACTTTCTGACCCAGAATGTTGTATATCTGAATCTCAACCTCCGAAGCCTTGGGTAATGAATACTCAATAACGGTGGCGGGATTGAATGGATTTGGATAATTTTGACGGACAGAGAATTCATCGGGTAGTATTGGACTATCCTGAGTGGCGTTTATAATTTTGGGAGAGCCAACATCAAAATAACATGGGGCTTCTTGTTCAAAATAATTAGACCATATAACGACCGTAAAAAAGGTGGGCCAATCCGTCCTGCACGTTTCATAGTAATTTTCCAAAGCAGATGTCGAATCTCCCGATGTATTGCAATTGTATACAAATTTGTCAGGATCATCATGTCTACACTTTGGAAATTCATAATATGTTGCAAAAAAGTTATTAAATCCCTCATCATCCCAGGTACCAAGGTCAATAGTAGTACCATTTGAATAAACATCATATGTTTCGATATTTTCAAAGCAAGAACGTCTTACAATATTATTGCCTGTAAGGGCAGAGGACGCATCAATACCGTATGTTGATTTATCACCGAATACATTATTAGAATGAATAGAAGATCTATCTATACTTATGTTATTAGCTGATCCAATCTTAACTCCAATATCATAATTATATACCTCAGATGAATCCATTTCAGCGTCACTACTGCCATAAAAATCAATACCGACCGTATTATCATATACTGAATCACTTTCAATGGTCAATCCGTATAATGAAGCCTCTGACGAATAGAGTTTAAGGCCATTATTGGATATAATTGCACTCAATCTAACCTCATTTGAATCCCCTCCGTATAAATAAATACCATAACCATTCTCAACATACCCAATATTGCAGTTTTCAACATATAGATAATCGGTATTGTGTGAGTAAATTCCATACAATTCACAGCTATCAATTGTGCAGTTAATAATAGAATCCATATCATCGCACTGAAAATCAAATATTCCGTATTTGGCATTCTTTATTTCAACATTATTTAAGTATATTTTTCCGTACCCATCATTGAATATCCCATACCAGCCAGTGGTATCGCCGGGCGGATCAAGAACGACAGGATTGTTTTCCGTGCCCTCTATTCTCAACTTACCCCAGACGCGAATTTCCGTCTTATTTGCATCGTAGCCGCCGTTTTGCGAATCAGAGCAAGATGGAATTAACACCTGTGCTTCATCTCTTATGGTTAATGAATCGCCAACATAAACTGTTACATCACCAAGGATATTAACTTTTGTACTATCGGGCCATACGCCCTCAACATTTCCCGCAAGCAGGACAGAGTCCAGGGGGGTTACCCTTAGTAATTTGCAGCCAGCCGGTTTAAAACTTGAGATAAAACTCACCTTTTCAAGAAAAGGGGTAATAGTATCATATGTATTATTAAAGACATCATATATTTCATAAAAAGCTTCATCATGAAGATAAATTTCAACATCCTGGCTATCAGAAGATAGGCTTCGTCGATTTACAAACATATAATAATCATCGCCACCGGCAGAGGTGAATCGGCCAACTTCCAGATAAGTCGAATCGGCATGGAAGGTTGTGCTGTAGATGCTGTCTATGACACATCCTGAAATATTGCCCAGACTGTCCCATGAATCGGCATTTACCCATTCAAGGTTTTCCAGAGTGGGCCAAAGAGCATCAAGGAAGCTATTTGCCTCCTTGGCGGCATACCAACGATAATTTGGTACATAGTTATGGGTTGCTCTATCCCACTCAACCAAACCGCCAACATCAATATGCTCATCGCCCCTTTGCTCCATCGCGTCTATGGAGGTATGCACTGGGATTTTCATTCCCGGCGGCGTATACATAGTATCATCATAATAGATTGTGGGGTAAGTAAAGTAGCCAATACACTTAACATTATAGAGAATTGGTAAGTAAATTAGTGCCACTTGTTCCAAATAAGTTGGATTTCTCTGGACATTGCCAATTTTACCGCATTGTGTAATGAACCAGAAATCTACACCCAATTCTCCCAAAGTATCCGCCTTACCCTCTAAATATGTAACATAATTATTATAAGCATCTTGAATGCTGTAAGCGTTTTGAACTGAGCCGGTAAGGGAATCGTGCAATAATCTGATTGGATAATTATAGTACATCAATTCGTTCGGTTGGACCATTATATTAAAAGCAATTGGGTGGGGAAGATTATTGGACAGGGCTCGGTGTCCGGTGGAAATTGTGGAGAGCCTGTCATACATATAGGCCGGCCAATATTGAACCCATGCAATGTCGTCAGAATACCAAAAATAAAAGTGCGATTTATTGTCACGACCAGTACTATCAAGGAAATAGTTAAAACCCTCCTGCGCACTATCACCATAAAAGCCATAGTTATTTTTAAATTTATTAAAGAAAGCCATACCCGTTTGATTAGTGATTGCGAAATAATCTAGTGCAACTGAATCAATCCCGGTCCACAAAAATGATGTGGTTATATATCCATTGCTTGTTGAAAGAAAATAATCATCTTCAAATTCTTTGTATGTCCAAACACCCGACCCATCAAAATCATTTCCCGTTACATAAATGGTCTTCGTGGAATAACTCCCATGGCTATAGTATGTGATATTTATCATGAAAAGAGTATCGCTATTATTGTAATTCCATGACTTCATTCTTATTATAGGCCAAAAGGCTTTGAGTTCGTTAAGGGCTTTAAAAAGCCTACCCGACAATTCAAGCGTGCTATTAGCAGTATCAATCCCTGATCTAAGTAACCACCCTCCAATATCCCCCTCGCCATAACTTACCCCGCCCGCTCTCTCCCACGAATACTCAAGGCTGTCGTTGTTCAACTCAAATTCTGCCATCATTACGTATGAAAGCCTAGAACCATAAGTTATATTATAAGTGCCAGCCCATACAGTATCAGCAACACTAAGAAATTTTATTCCATGCGAATATGATGTATCTGAGGAAAATGTGTCCCAGTACCCCACGGTGTAGTCAATTCCCAGACTATCCATCATTAAATAATCCCAATCATTTGATATTGTGGTATCGCCAATATATAATTCCATATAATATGGATCCAAAAAAGACAAATTCGGAATATTGCCAGCGATAGATATACATGTGGCTAATAATAATAGTATTAATACCTTCACGCCTCTCATAATATCCCTCGATGTTTAATTTGTAATGTTATTTAATTAAGACCATTTTTTTTGCCAGGGAATACTCATTTGTGTGGATGGAATAAATATAAATGCCGGAAGACATTAATTGATTATTTTCATTACGTCCCTGCCATTTTGCCGAATATGCCCCGGCCCTTAACGCCGTATTTATTAATGTTACTACTTTCTCTCCCAATAAATTGTATATCGTTAATTCAACATGCTGATTAAATGAGATACTAAATTTGATGGTTGTCGAAATATTAAAGGGATTGGGGTAATTCTGGTGAAGCTCATATAAATAAGGCAATGGTTGATTGCTATCAGAAACATTAACAACCAATCCCGTATCACCGGAGAAGACGAATACGTGGCCATAGCTCCCCCCCGCAGCCATACCAGCATGAAATAATATATCATTAATTCCATCCCCATTAAAATCGCCGGCGGAAGCAACCGGATCACCAATTCTATATAAAAAATAGGGCGGTAAATCATTTTGACCAATATAATCATCTTGTTGTTCATTAAATCCAGGACCACCAAGATATATTATGATTTGTCCGGAATATGTCTCACTGCCGCCAATTGCCAAATCATTATAACCATCGCTATTTATGTCTCCCACGCCGGTCATATAAAGCCCGCTGGCATCCAACCAGTAGTCCTGAAGTGTGTCAGTATTTGGACCGCCCAAATATATTGTATTTCTCGGAACATCGGGGGCCGACATTACACCAAGATCCTCAAAGCCGTCGCCGTTGACATCGGCGATGTTAAATGCGGCCAATGCGAAGTATTCCTTGTCAAGCGAATCATTATACTCTTCAGGGTGTCCAATTACCAAATTGGAGGGCTGTTTGTATAATCCACCCAAATAGATATCTATATAGGATTCAGTATCTAAATCGGCTGACTTTTGAATATAGATATCATCAATGCCATCTGCATTATAATCGATAAAGCCACAGGATTTAATAGCATGAGAATACTCCTCTATCAGATAAGACCAATCGGGTATCTTGTCGGACCAAAAAGGATCATAATAAAGGTGTACTCTATGTCCCTCATATGGATTATTGTCTCTCACTAATATATCAGCCATTCCATTGTTATTAATATCGCGGGAATCCATAATTCTTAATTCTGTCATACCCTCGGGCAATAATATAGAATCTGTGGGAATATTAATCGGCGAACCATCGACGATGTTATATATGTATATTGCGGAATCATTTGAGGCAATTAGATCATTTGAACCGTCACCATCATAATCATAAACTTTACCGATAACCTCAACATTATCAAGGAAATAATCATATAATGTGTCGGGATATTCGCTCCCAAAGAAAATGTAGACTCCATTGGGAATATAAGAATTGCATGCTATATCATCAAAACCATCATTATTTATATCGCCTAAGGGTTGTATAAATTCCCCAATGCCGGATTCGGGATCAATTCCATGAAAGTGAAATATCTGATGGGTGGAATCCAAATTCAAGGACTCCGCATTTGTTGCCTGCCATGCGAGTGCAGTGACAGACAAGACGGCCAATAAAAAACATCTATATGTCATAATCTTAAGCAATAAAATATTTCCTTGTGAGCCATTTCCATGGAGTAAGGCGAGCAGTTAAAATCATCGGAAATGGGGCT
>QNAH01000005.1 GCA_003641425.1 Candidatus Zixiibacteriota bacterium | reverse complement strand
CTTCCGGTCATGCCTCCGGTGTTTATTTCTACCGTCTCCAGGCCGGAGAATTCGAGGCAACCAGGAAGATGCTGTTGTTGAAATAAAATCTTCTCAGGGGGAAGAAGCTCAATCGATTGAATCGATTTCCTGATCAGGTCGATCAGTCAATCACAATAAAGATTGAGCACATTGCCCGGCGGTGTCGTGCTCTCACCGCCGGGTTTTTTATTTAATCCGTTCAATAGAATGAGATTTGGTGATGACAGGCAAATTCCCCCGATATCGAATAAACCCTTCGCACCACAAATAAATATTAAAAAACTTGACATTGTGGAATCTTTATTAGATATTATTATCAGCTGGACTGTCAAAGTCTTTCTTGAAAATACGACTCTTCATAATATAAATTTTGGTAACAGCATAGATCATGTCGGTCGAAAACATACAAAAAATAAATTTTGAGTTTCGCGAAAAACTCAATAGTGTAGCCGAAGGATTTCGGCATAATTTTTGTTATCAGTGCGGAGCCTGTGTCGGCGATTGTCCGGCCAATAATTATTCCGGGACTTTTAACCCTCGGATAATTCTATTAAAAGCGCTTCTCGGCATGGAAAAGGACCTTATCAGTCCCGACTCGGAGATCTGGAACTGTACCAACTGCTATACCTGCTGGGAGAGATGCCCCCAGGATGTTCGGCCCATTGATGTCATAATTGCCTTGAAAAATCTTTGTCAAAGGCTGGGACAGGCGCCCGATATTATTCATAAAATCTCAAACAGCGTAATGGAGTCGGGAATTACCACTACCGTGACATCGGCGACTGTCAGGCGTCGTGAGCAATACAACCTGCCGCCGGTGAGAGATTACGCGGTTGACGAAATAAAGAAAATTATCGGGAGCAAGTGATTTGAAGTACATTCCGTTTTTCGGTTGTATGATGACGACCAAGTATCCATGGTTCGAGGCGGCCGTCCGCAAAACAACGGCCGTCATCGGCATGGAACTGGTGGATATCGAGGGGTTTACCTGTTGCCCAGACCCGATTTATTTCCAGGCCTACGACAAAATCGATTGGTACACCATCGCCGCTCGCAATATCGCCCTCGCCGAAGCGGTTGGGCATGATATTATTACTACCTGCTCCGGATGCACCGCGACCCTGTCCGAAGTGAATCTGACCCTGAAAAAGGATATGGAGTTAAAAGACAAGGTAAATAAACGTCTGAAAAAGATTGGGATGAAATATAACGGAACAATAAATGTGAGACACGCCGTGACCGTGGTTCGCGATGATATCGGTTTCGACAGGGTCGCCGAGACAGTGACACGTCCGCTAAACCACCTTAAAGTCGGTGTTCATTACGGCTGCCATCTTCTCAAACCGTCACATGTCATGAACGTCGATGATCCCGATCACCCGACCATTCTCGACAGGTTTATCGAAGCCACCGGAGCCAAACCGATTCATCACGAAAAAACCCTCCTGTGTTGCGGAAGGGCATGCATGACCGACTCGATATCGAGCAATATGGTTGTCGATATTCTTGAATCGATCAAGGCCAATAACGCTGATTGTATGGGGTTGATATGCCCGACCTGTTTTGACGAGTTCGATACCGGTCAAATCATCCTCGGGCGCAAATTGAAAAGAAACTTTTCCGTGCCGGTAATATACTCTTTCCAATTACTGGGGCTTGCTCAGGGAATGACCCTTGAGGAGGTGGGCTTGAATATGCACAAGGTCAAGTTCGATAAAATTCTCGAAGCGGTTCCTGC
The DNA here is from genome assembly GCA_003641425.1 of Candidatus Zixiibacteriota bacterium. GTDB lineage: Bacteria > Zixibacteria > MSB-5A5 > GN15 > PGXB01 > PGXB01. Next base: position 18,680 of record QNAH01000005.1, on the reverse strand, counting down.
CTGATAGGTTACATTACTCCGGTTTGATTTTCTCGGATAATTCTTCAATGAGATCTCCGGTATGACTGCTGCGTTCACGGCAATCCTTATAAAGTCTGTCTCCCGCATCAGGATCATCGCCATAGCCCATATCGGCGGCAATTGGCCCAAGATACTCGACGTCGATTACGTTCTGAGCGGCCACTTTCAGCCGATAAAGATCACGAAGGTTCTTGATAAAATTGAGATGACGGCCAATCTCAACCAACCGATTGGCGTGATGCGGTTCGAGTTCGATGACCTGCCTTAGAAATCTTCTGGACAGGGGTGCCCTTGCTTCATATTTTGCCTTATACATCAGCAGCAGCATTTCAATATCCCTCAGACCGCCGCGGCACTCCTTGATATTATTCTTGTGGGCCGTACTGTTTTCCTCGTGTCGGGAGGACATTTCAGCTTTAATACGTTCAATGTATTCCCATTTCCGGGCATATACCTTGGGGAAAATAATCTCATCGTAAAACTTCTTGTCGAGTTTTCTGGAGCCGACAAGCATCCTCGATGTCAATATCTGTGACTGATCTATGAATACGTTTTCATCCTTGCGATCCAGATATTCGGCAAGCTGCCTGATACTTATCACATAACTGCCGAAATGATCGGCGAACCGGTGATGGGGGATAATACCTCTTTTGATTATATGGTTATTCATCTTGCCGACTATTTTATTGCAGTAATCAATACCTTCCTGATCGGTCGAATCAAGAATGACTATCATGTCATAGTCGTCGTCAAAGCCCTGTTCCCGGGCATGCCCCCCGGTGGCATACAGTGCAAATAAATCATGAGTATGCATTGAATACCCGTGCGAAAGGTGCACATTCTGCTGGCAGAACTCATAAAGCGATAGAGTGTAATTGTCGCAAAACTCTATAAATTCGTAATCGGTCCGTTCGCAATCAGCCCCTTCCATAGCCAGCAGACTTACCCGGACAAACTCAAGGTCATAGTAATCGCCCAGCTGATCCAGGCGTTCCTGCGTGGTGGGTAACGATGTCAGATCGCTGTAAAACCCCTCCGCTATTTCCCTGAGTCGATCGTTCTTACGAAGGTTTTTTATGTAAATGGGGAATTTGTTCAGAATCTTATGAAAATGCTGCTTGAAAAAATGACTGCTCTGGTAATGAATATTTGTCAGCGTCAGTAGTTGCCTGTAACCGGCAAGAAGTTCCGGTGTGGCCGGTTTTTTTTGTACCAGATCCACGAATTTTTGTAAAGTCTGCCACTGAATGAGCGCCAGAAATTTGTTGAGATCCTGAGGGTGGGCATAAAGGATCTGGGTCAGCGAATAAAGCGCCGTCGGCAGACGGCCCAGCTCATCGAGAAACAGACTGCTGATAGTGTTGAATACTCTTTTCGTCTTCTCATCCCTGGCCTTTTTCCCGATTATTACAAGAAATCGCAGGATCGAGGCTGGATTATATTCAGCCCCCGCGACATACCCTTTGGCGACCTTATTAAACAATCTGTCCGGAAGCTGATTGAAACTATCGATAAATTCGTTAAAAAAGCGGTTGTCCTCCTGGCCTATTTCTTCCTGGAAGTCATCCCAGTACGTCGCCCCCCTGACCAGCTTGGAGGTCCTTATGAAATCGATGGCAAGATTACCCTTGAATCCCGGTCTTTTATGAATATCGCCGGAAAAAACCGGTCGAAAAATACTGATTTTGAGAAGATGTTTCTTGATGTCGTCCAGAAGGATTTCAATAGCCTTTATACCTTTCTCCAAAAATTCATAATAGATGACCAGCATGAAATCCTTTGCCTCGACCACCCCCTTCTTTTCAAAACCGATCATTTCGGCTATTTTTGCCACCAGGCTATCGACACCTTCATCCTGGAGATATATTTCTTCATCCTGTGCAACCATTATTTGATACAGATGACGGAATAATTCGAAGAAGCTCAGTATCCGCTCGATATCTTCATACTGGACCCGTCTTTCCGGGTTTTTTTCTTTGAGATCATCGATGATGTTCCACGTGTTTACCTTGTGAATGCCATGGACCACTTTCAATGCCGACAATAGACTTTTTATCGGGCGAAGAGCGTCATCCTTGGGATTGATGACTTCCGGTGCTTTACGGCTCGTCAGTAGCGAGTTAATTTCGCCGAGAATCCCTCGGAGAAAAGCCTCGTGGAATCGGTTATCCGCCTTTTGAGGATCATGGAAAAATCTGTTTGTAATCCTTGTTTCGAACTCTTCAAAAAGTGAATAACTGCCCAGTATGACCGCCGCCCCAAGCATTTCCGTAACAATGACAAAATCATACTGACCCCGGTCGAGTATTTTTTCATATTGATCGATAGTCGCTGTGAAACTGTTTTCGACAACATGCTCGGACAGATGAAAATGCAGACGGTTGGCCTTTTTGAACATCTCGCTGGCCAGCCGTCCGATCGCACGGTTCAGGACTTCCGCATCCTCGGGATTCCTGTGAATAATACCCAGATCGATATCATCCTGATCAGCCCGCGTACCAACGCTAAGCATGGAATATTCCATATCGGTATGTTCGTTGTTTAGAAACAAATTGAGAAGACGTTGCATATAGCATTTCGTCAGGAGACGAAACATCCTGCCCGATTCAAGCATCAATTTCTTGCCCGTCTGCGAACGCTGTTTGCTGGTCGCCAGTTCCAGCTTTACTATATCCACGAGGCGAAGATTCATGTGCAGGAACTGCAATGCAAAATAGCACCCCAGAAAATCAAGTTTTTCCTGATAATCCGACGTGAGTTCCAATATGGTGTCCATCTCACCCGGAATCTCCAGCGAATAACTCCACAGATGAACCATATCCCGTTTGTCATAGCGCTCCAGAGTATCGGTCAGTTTCTCGATATTTTCGGAGATGATGTGAAGATACTTGCGGTTATAATTACCTAATGATGATGTTTTTTCAGTGAGACGGGTCAGCGGGTCTTTCATCTGGAATATCCTTCAAGCCAGGCGTTTTATCAGGTGTGGATTCGGCCCTTCAATTCTCCTGCCAACAGGCATTGATTAAACGTCCGCAATGTATTAATCGCCTATTGTTTCCGGTGCCTCGGCGGCGATTTGCAGACCGGTTTCGAATGCGCTCATGTAAATATCTTCTGACATCCTGGGTACGCGCGCCAGAATTGCCTGACGAATGGATTTTTTTTCAATTGCATCGCAGACCTCGGCCAAAAATCCGAGCGCGAGTATATTTATCAATGATGGCTTGCTGAGCTTCGATTTCGCAATCTCGAGAAAGGGCGCGGAATAATGAATTTGTCCCGGCTCTATTCCGTCAACCACGATATTGCTGTCGGCAATAATCATCCCGGATGGTTCAAGATCGGGGATATGTTTGTCGAATGCCTCCTGGGTCAGGACAAGCAGAATATTTACCGATTCTACCCTGGGACAATCAATAGCCTCATCGGATAGGACAATTTCCGCGCAGCTTGCATTTCCTCTTGCCTCGGGCCCGTAAGAGCAGCTTTCCGCGGCGTTTTTGTTGTCATAAACCGCCCCGGCCTCGGCCAGAATACGGGCCGCCTGAATAAGTCCGTGACCGCCTGCCCCGCTCAGTCTTATGCTAAATCTAAAGCTCATTTTATCTTATCATGTCATTGATATGCCTTATTAATGAAACTCCGAACACTTATAATATATATAAACACTGTAATATTAGCAACAGGGAATATGTCCATTACGACCGTTAATACCCTGTTAAGGCGGTTAAATGGCCGTAATCCATGGATTTTGCGAAAAAATATCAAATTAATTGAATTTCTCTCTGGACGTTGATTTCGAAATATGTTATATTTTCAGGCAAGGGGTAAATAGTAATCATTACGGGGCGGCCGATTACTGATTTCGAACCCGATATCTTTAGTGGCTTTTCAATTAGTCGTTATTAGCTGTTCTTATAAAGAAAACAGAATCACTCGAGAAAAAAGATAACAGGCTCGAATTATACACGTTGTAGCTGTCAGTCTGATTAATTTACTGTTAAATAAATAGTTAATAAGACTTATTACACTATAATGTTGTTCGAAGGGGAGGATTCCCATGAAGTTTTGGAGAACCCCTTTAGATATCGATCAGCTTAAGATTCCTAAAGGTGATGTTCATATTCTGGAAGAGCGTTGCAAAGGCTGTGGCTTCTGTGTCGAATATTGCCCCAAAGGCGTTTTGAAACTGTCCGACAAGTTTAATTCTAAAGGCTACCATCCACCAGTCGTCATCAAACCCGGCGAATGTGTCAACTGTGATCTCTGTGAAATGATTTGTCCGGATTTTGCGATTTTCTGTCTCCGGGTGGAGGAAGTAAACAAGGAGGTGGCAAGTGAAAGCTAAACCAGAAAATGTCCTGACGGGAAGCCATTATCTTGATGGCAACCATGCCAGCGCCGAGGGAGCTATTGCCGCTGGTTGCCGCTTTTTCGGGGGCTATCCGATTACGCCATCCACCGAGATCGCGGAAAGAATCTCACAGCGATTTCCCAGGATCGGCGGCATCTTTGTCCAGATGGAAGATGAATTGGCCAGCATGGCGGCCATCCTGGGAGCTTCCAATGGCGGCGTAAAATCAATGTCATGTACCTCAGGGCCGGGATTTTCACTGATGATGGAAAATTTCGGACTTGGCATTATGATGGAAACACCATGCGTTCTGGTCAATGTCCAGAGAGGCGGACCGTCGACCGGATTGCCCACCCTTCCGGGGCAGGCCGATATGATGCAGGCAAGATGGGGTTCGCATGGGGATTATGAGGTGATCGCCCTGGCTCCCGATTCCCCGCAGGAATCATTTGAACTGACCATCCATGCTTTCAACCTTTCCGAGAAATACCGGATGCCTGTTTTGATAATGACCGATGAGTGTGTCGGCCACATGACCGAAAAAGTGGTCATACCTTCGGCTGATGAAATCGATCTTGTTGAAAGAAAATATACCGATAAAAAGCCCGGCGAAGCCTGGCCTTATGAATGGAATGGAAAGTCAATTCCGCCGATGCTTCCTGTCGGAAAGGGCTACAAATTCCATATTACCGGACTGACACATGATGAAAAAGGCTATCCTGTCATCAATGCCGAGGCCCAGGAAAAAAATGTCCGGCAACTCATTGATAAAGTCAAAAAAAACGCGGATGATATAATCTGGCTCGAAGAATGGGACACCGACGGTGCGGATATAATCGTGATGTCATATGGTATCTCGTCCCGCGTCGCCCGGCCGGCGATAGCAAAGGCCAGGGCGGATGGTATCAAAATCGGCCAGATAAGAATGATTACTGTCTGGCCGTTCCCCGAAAAACGGATCAGGGAATTGGCCGGCAAAGTCAAGGCCATGGTCATGGTGGAGCTGAATCACGGCCAGGTTTATCTTGAAATGGATCGTTGCGCCGCCGGACAATGTGTCACTGCGGTGGTTGGCCACTCGGGCGGCACTGTCCACAAACCGGATGATATTTACAAAGTCATAAAGGATGTAGTAAAATGAGTACAAGTGTAGAACCGGCTGTCAAAAAAGAACATCCGATGGAAAAAATCCTGAGGATGGATCGAATCCCGCATATCTGGTGTCCCACCTGCGGACTGGGAACGGTGGTCACGGCGCTGGCGACTGCACTGGATGAGTCCGAAATTGATCTGAACAAGGTCGCCATCGTTTCGGGAATCGGATGCACCGGACGTGTCGCCGGGTATATGAAACTTGATTCGTTTCATACCACGCACGGCCGGGCCATTCCATTCGCCTTTGGAATGCATGTGGCCAGACCTGATCTGAAAACGATTGTTTTTTCGGGTGACGGTGACCTGGTATCGATCGGGGGAAATCATCTTATTCATACCGCCAGGCGAAATGCCGATTTGATGGTCATCTGCGTAAATAATTTTATCTACGCCATGACCGGCGGACAGGTCGCACCCACGACACCGATCACCGCCAAATCCTCGACTTCCCCGTTTGGCAATTTCGAACATCCCTTCAATCTGCCGCTGTTGGCCGCCTCCTCGGGCGCCGTTTACGTGGCCCGCTGGACGGCTCTGCACATCCGCCGCCTCACAAAAGCCTTCAAAGAGGCCCTTAATAAGCGCGGATTTTCGTTTGTCGAGGTAATTGCCCCATGTTCCACCCTTTATGCCCGGAGAAATAAACTGGGGACCGGGCTGGACCTCATGAAATTTTATCACGACAATTGCGTCATCAAACACGGCTGCGATCTGAAAGAAGTCGACATTGATTACCAGTCGAAAATTATTGTCGGCAAGTTCGTCGATATAGAAAAACCTACCTATATCGACTGCCTTAATAAGGGTTACAAGCAAGTGTTTGGTGACAAGTACAAACCTTATGGAGGTGGTGATGGCAACAACGGAAATTAGAATCACCGGCTTTGGAGGGCAAGGGGTTATTCTCTGCGGCTATGTGATCGGGAAAGCCGCCTCTATCTATAATAACCAGCATGCAACCATGACCCAGAGTTTTGGCCCCGAGGCGAGAGGCAGCGCCTGTAGCGCCCAGGTTATAACCTCCGATGAGAGAGTGCTGTACCCGTACGTCACGGCGGCTGATATTCTCATCGCAATGTCGAACGACGGATATACCATGCATAAGGATTCGATGGATGAGAAAGGAATCCTGGTATATGAAAAAGACCTGGTGACCCCGAAAAAATTGGGGAAAGATATGAAGGCCTACGGTGTCCCCGCGACCCGTATCGCCGAGGAACTGGGGCGCAAAATCGTGCTTAATATCGTTATGCTCGGCTTTATGGGGGCGGTTACGGATGTCGTTCCGATGGAGGCGCTGCGAAAAGCTGTGCAATCCTCCGTACCGGAGGGTACCGAAGAACTTAACCTCAAAGCTTTCGACAGGGGCTGTGAATACGGCCTTGATTTGAAAGGTAAAGGGGCAACGAAAACTCAGGAAAAGGCTGCCTTATAATAATAATAAACTGCGGAGGATGACCGTATGGTCCCTCGGAAAAACAACGAAAAAGGGATATTGGTGATCGGGGGAGGGATTTCAGGCATTCAGGCTGCTCTTGACCTGGCATCTTCACGAGTGAAAGTGTACCTGGTCGAAAAATCCCCCTCTCTCGGCGGCCGCATGGCGCAACTCGATAAAACCTTTCCGACCATGGATTGTGCCATATGAATACTCGGACCGCGTATGATGGATGCCGGTCGGCATCCCAACATTGATGTCCTGACAAACTCCGAGCTGGTGAAGCTCGAAGGTAATGCCGGGAGTTTCAGGGCTACCGTCAGAAGGCATCCCAGGTATGTCAGTGAGGATCTGTGTACCGGATGCGGGCAATGCTATGATAATTGCCCCGTCATTGTCCCCAATGAATTTGAAGTCGGCATGGGCGCCAGGAAGGCCATTTATTCACCCTTCCCCCAGGCCGTCCCCAATACATATATCATAGACCGGGAAAACTGTCTCAATGATGATTTCCTTGTCTGCAATAATTGTCTGAAAAGCTGCGACCGCAATGCCATCGACTTCGATGATACCGCCTGTGATCTGGAACTTGATATCGGATCGGTGGTGGTGGCTACCGGTTTTGATGTGTATGACGCATCGCATCTCTCGAGTTACGGTTACCGGCTTTATCAGAATGTCTTGTCGAATATGGAACTCGAAAGAATCCTTAATGCCACCGGACCTACCCGCGGACATATTGTTAGACCGTCCGACAAAAAGATCCCGAAAAATATAGCCTTTATCCAATGCGTCGGTTCCAGGGGTGACGGCAGGGAATCAGGATGCCAGTACTGCTCGCGGTTCTGTTGTATGAATGCCGTCAAGGATTGCAAACTGGTAAAACTGCATGAACCGGGTATCGAAAAAATCATGATGTTCTATATTGATCTGCGGGCCGCCGGAAGAGGCTTCGAGGAATTCTATCAAAGCTCGCTGGATATGCCCGAACTTGAAATGATCCGCGGACGGCCCTCGAAAATTCTCGAAGATCGCGAGACAAAAGACTTGATTATTGTCTCCGAGGATGTGGAAACCGGTAAAATCAGAAAAGCCAGGGCCGGCATGGTGGTTTTATCGACCGGCGCCGTGGCATCCGAATCCAACCGTAAATTGGCCGATGTGCTTGGTATCGATCTCGATGTAAATAATTTCTTTGAAATAGATACAAAATATGGTTCTCCGCTTCACACCTGCCGGGAAGGCATTTATGTCTGTGGATGTGCCGCGGGCGTTAATGATATCTCCGATTCGGTGGCGCAGGGATCCGGGGCCGCCGCCGAGGCCGAAAAATATGTCGCCAAACACCGCATAAAGGAGGAACCGAGGAAAATCGAGCCGCTCGATATCACCGGCCCGCCCCGCGTCGGTGTCTTCCTGTGCCATTGCGGGATTAATATCGCCGGTGTTCTCGGTATGGATGAACTCCATGAATATGCAAAAACACTCCCCGATGTCGTTCATGTCGAAAATAATACTTTCCTCTGCTCCGACGAAGGTCAGCGCATGATCCAGGACAGGATAATCGAACACAAGCTTAACCGTGTCGTTGCCGCGGCCTGTACACCCCGGACTCACGAACCTATTTTCCGCGAAAGCTGCGAGCTGATCGGATTGAACAAATATCTCTTCGAGATGGTCAATGTCCGTGATCAATGCTCCTGGGTACATACCGATTTCCCGGAAGAAGCCACGCAGAAAGCCAAAGACCTGTTAAAAATGGGCGTCGCCAGGGCCCGGCATTTACAGCCGTTGCATCAAAGCACCATACCCATCAATCAAAGCGTCCTTGTCATCGGCGGCGGCGTGGCCGGTATGTGCGCCGCTTTAGAACTCGATGCTCAGGGAATCAAAGTGTATCTCCTCGAGAAAACGGGTCATCTGGGGGGGCGGCTCAATGAACTGACAAAAGTATATCCTGCCAACCTGTCCGCTTTTGAACTGGCCCGCGCTATAGTCGAAAAAGTCAAAACCAGCAGGATAGAAGCGATGCCGTCAACCGAGGTGAATTCTATTTCGGGCTTTGTGGGGAATTTCGATGTCTCGACCACCAACGGCAGCTTCAAAGTGGGAACCATAATTTTGGCAATCGGCAGCGATGTCTACAAGCCAAACGGCGAGTTCGGGTATGGCAAATACGCTAATGTTGTTACCAACCAGGAACTCGAGAGCATCATGCATGACTCCGAGGGAAAAATCTCAATAAAAGGCAAAGAACCGAAAACTGTTGTCTTTATACAATGTGTCGGTTCGCGCAACCCCGAAAAAAATCCGGGTTGCTCCCGGTTCTGCTGCCCGACGACTATAAAACAGGCCATTCGCCTGCGTGAAAATGGGATTAATGTTGTGGTTCTGCACCGTGATATGCGCACTGTCGGTGCCCTGGCGGAAGAACAATACAGGCATGCCCGGGCCCTTGGCGTGAAATTTCTCAGATATACACCCGAAAGACAACCGAAAATCATCGGCGAAAATTCTAAGGCTGAAAAGGTTGATATACTGGAACTTGCGCTGAATCAAACTCTGGAAATAGATCCGGATTACATCGTCCTTGCCGCCGGCATGATCCCCGATGAGGAAAGCACAAGTAAATTGCAGAATATCTTAAAGGTGCCGCGCGCGGCGGATGGGTTTTTCATGCAACGCCATGCCAAACTCGGCCCGGTCGAGACCACCACCGAAGGCGTCTTTGTGGCCGGATGCGCCGCCGGCCCCAAGGATATTTCCGACTCCATCGCCCAGGGCGCGGCGGCGGCTTCCAGAGCGGTAAGTATTATTTCCCGGGATACCATTGCGCTCGATCCCGCGGTGTGTGTCGTCGATAAGTCGCTTTGCCGCGGTTGCGGCCAATGCGTCGATATTTGCGACTATCACGCACCGGCTATCGAAATATCCTCTTCCGGAATTGAAACCGCGAAGATCAACCCGGCCCTGTGCAAGGGATGCGGAACTTGTGCCAGCTGGTGTCCGACGGGTGCCATCGCTTCGATGCATTTTACCGATAAACAAATAAATTCAATGATGGATGCACTTTTGGCAGGTTAATACAGTTATGGCGGAAAAAAGCGTTAAGACAAAAACAAAAAAAACCGGCAAGAAATTTATCCCCGATATCGTGGCTTTTGCCTGCAACTGGTGCAGCTATGCTGGTGCCGATACCGCCGGTGTCAATCGAATGCAGTACTCACCCAATTTTCGGGTAATCAGGACGATGTGTTCCGGACGAGTCACTCCGGGATTTGTCCTGAGAGCATTGAAACTGGGTGCCGACGGTGTCCTCGTATCCGGATGTCACTTCGGAGACTGTCATTATATCTTCGGCAATTACAAGGCTGTCGAGCAATTCGAGAAAACGAAAAAACTGGTCAAAACACTTGGTTTTGATGAGCGGCGTATCCGCCTCGAGTGGGTATCCGCCGCCGAAGGCAATCGCTGGGCGGAGGTTATAGATGAATTCGTCGCCCAGATAACGGAACTGGGACCAAGTCCCCTGAACAATAACCACAAATCGTAGAATTGCCGCTTATGGAAATGGCTGTAACAGAACTTAAAAAGAATAAGGCATTGCTCTGCCTTGAATGTGGCAAATGCACCGCAGTGTGTCCTATTTCGGCTTATGACAGAGAATTTTCTCCGCGCCGCATGCTGGCTGAGGGCATCTTCTATGGCGGCGGTGACCTGATATCAGACAAACGACTCTGGTCCTGCCTGACATGCCTGCTTTGCTCCGAGCGATGCCCCGTCGATGTCCGGTATTCCGAATATATGAAGGGTGTCAGAGAAATTGCGCAAAAACAGGGGAATTGGGGTGAACCGTCTCACGGAAGTGCGTTGCTTCATATCATGGAGATGATGACCGCGCCGAAGTTAAATCAGAACCGAACTGGTTGGATAAACGGTAATATTAAAACTGCCGAGAAATCCGACGTCCTCTTCTTTACCGGCTGCCTGCCGTATTATGAAGACTTTTTTGCCAAAGATTTTGATTTCCATCCAATATCGATTGCCGTCGATACCGTCAGGATTCTCAATCATCTGAAAATTAAACCGGCCGTGCTCCCCAACGAGCGCTGTTGCGGTCATGATTTGTATTGGCTTGGAAAGATTGATGAATTTAATAAACTCCGGGAATTGAATCTCAAAGAATTCGAAAGATCCGAAGCAAAAACCATTGTCACCGCCTGCGCCGAATGCGCCTATACATTGAAAGAGCTGTATGTCAAAAAACTCGGATTAAATAGTATTGAGGTCAAACATATCAGTGAACTCGTGGCGGAAAATATCGACAGATTCAAATTTAAGGATCAAAACCTGAAAATCACCTATCAGGACCCCTGCCGCCTGGGACGCCACCTGAATATTTATGATTCTCCGCGTGATGCCATGAAAGCCGTCCCCGGTATGGACCTGAACGAAATGCCGCATAATAAACGCGGGTCGATCTGTTGCGGCACCACCAACTGGATGAATTGCGGAGCATCTTCATCCCGGATTCAGAAGGCACGGCTGACCGAGGCGAAAAATACCGGCGCCGATACCCTTGTTACCGCCTGCCCCAAATGTCAGATTCACTTCCGATGTTCGCAATGCGGCAAGGGTAAGGACAAAGAAAAGACAGATATCAAACTGAAGGATTTTACGAATATAATTGCCTCGGCCATCGACGGCTGAGACATAAATAAAGTCGATTTGGGAGAACCAATATGGCAAATGTAGCAAAAGATTCCGATGGTCTTCGAATCGGTGTGTTTGTCTGTGAATGCGGTCTCAATATCGCCGGGACGATCGACTGCAATGCCGTCAGCGAGTACGCCCGGACACTTGATGATGTCGCGGCCGTGATCCAGAACAAATATACATGCGCCGACCCGGGTCAGAACGAGATCAAGAAGGCAATTACCGAGCATAATCTGAATCGGGTGGTCGTCGCTTCATGCACTCCGAAGATTCATGAACCTACTTTCAGAGAGTGCGTGGCCGATGCCGGTCTCAATCCATACCTCTTCGAGATGGTAAATATCCGAGAGCAATGCTCCTGGGTGCATCAGAGCGAAAAAGAAAAAGCCACTGAAAAGGCCAAGGATCTCGTGCGAAGCGGCGTCGCCAGGGCCCGTTTCCTGGAACCGCAAACCGAGTTGGAAGTGCCCATTACCAAAACGGCGCTGGTCATCGGCGGCGGTGTTTCAGGAATACAGGCCGCTCTTGATCTGGCCGACGGCGGACATCAGGTTTACCTCGTTGAAAAAGAACCGACTATTGGAGGGATAATGGCCGCGTTGGATAAAACCTATCCAACGATGGACTGCTCTATATGAATACTCGGACCTAAGATGATGGATGCCGGTCGGCATCCGAGGGTAAATCTGATGACCAACTCCGAGGTCGAATCGGTTTCGGGCTTTGTCGGCAACTTTAATGTCACCATTCGCAAGAAAGCCCGCTATGTCGATCCGGATGAATGTACGGCCTGTGCCGAATGCGCCAATATCTGCCCGGTGGCCGTCCCGGATGAATATCAACAGGGATTTTCGTCGCGCAAGGCTATCTATATGCCGTTTCCGCAGGCGGTCCCGTCGGCATATATACTCGATATGGAAAACTGTCTTGGCAATAATCCGATTGCGTGCGGCAAATGTGCCGATGTCTGCGAGAAAAAATGTATTAATTATGATGATCAGGACGAACTGATAAATATTGAAGCCGGTGTGATTATTGTCGCTACCGGCATGGATGTCTATGATCCTACCGAATATGATGAGTACGGTTACACCCGTTTCGATAACGTCATTACCAGTATGGAATTCGAACGTCTGATCTGCGCCGGGGGGCCGACCGAGGGCCATTTCATCCGACCCAGCGACAGGAAAATTCCCAAAAGTATCGGCTTTATACAATGCGTCGGTTCACGATCCAGAAACGGTCGCGGGAATCCCTACTGCAGTAATATCTGTTGCATGAATACCGTAAAAGATACACTGTTGCTGTGCGATCATTATCCCGGTGTCGAGGCCAGAGTGTTCTATATGGATATGAGGGCTTTCGGCAAAGGTTTTGAAGATCTCTATATGCGAAGCAGGGAAGAGGGGGTTAAATATGTCAGGGGTATCCCCGGCGATGTGAGCGAGAATGACGAAAATAAAAATCTGGTCCTGACAGTCGAAAACACCACCACCGGCAGACGCGAAATTCACGAGCTGGAAATGCTCGTGCTCTCACAAGGTGTGATTCCCCGGCAGGACGGCGATCAAATCAAAAGACTTCTGACTCTGTCGACTACCTCCGACGGTTTTATAATGGAATCGCATCCCAAACTCAAACCCGTCGATGCCCCCACCAAAGGAGTATATATCGCCGGCTGTGTTGAATCCCCGAAAGACGTTAAAGACAGCGTCACCCAGGCAAGCGCGGCCGCCGCACGTGCCAGTATCCTGCTGAATGCGGGCAAAACCAGAGTCGAGGCCATAACTTCCCATGTCGAGACCGATAAATGTAATTACTGCGGTATCTGTGCCGATGTCTGCCCGTATAATGCTATCCTGGCTCCCGATCGAAAGGCAAAACGAGCCCCGACCATTATTCAGGCGGCCTGTGCCGGTTGCGGTGCCTGCGCCGCGGAATGTGCCCAGGATGCCATCATTATGAGACATTTCCGTGATGAGCAAATCATGGCGCAGATCGAGGCCATCCTGGAAGTCGAGCCGCACAAGCACCTGCTGACCTTTGCCTGCAACTGGTGCAGCTATGCCGGAGGCGATAATGCCGGTACCGCGCGACTGCAATACCCGACAACATCACGCCTGATAAGGACCATGTGCTCCGGCCGGGTCGATGAGAAATTCGTACTGCACGCCTTCCGTCTGGGGGCGCCGATGGTTCTTGTATCCGGCTGTCATTTCGCCGATTGCCACTACATCAATGCGGTCCACTGGACTCAGAAACGTATGGATCGCCTGTGGAATAAATTGGACAAACTCAAAATTCGACCTGACCGGCTTCGCCTTGAATGGATTTCCGCCGCCGAAGGCCAGAAATTCGCCAAGGTGATGCGTGAACTGGAGAATTCCGTCAGGTCGGTCACTATGGAGGAAATGGAATATACCATGAAGATCATGGCCGAGGAAGAAAATCGTATCCTTGAGAAAAAACTGAAAGCCGCGGCAAAGAAGGTGTGATATGGCACAGAAAGAATATGATTTCAAATGTCTCAATTGCGGCCGCGAGTACCGGGCTCTGTATGATATAAAAAATGTGACCGAAAGAACCTGCCCTCAATGCCGTTCCAATAGTGTCCGGCGAATGCCCGAAAAGAAAGGAGCGGCAAAAACCTAACCGCTGCCGTATGAATAAAGGCAATGCCAATAGTAAAAAACAATGTATATGGAAGGAGTATAGAAATGCTTTTAAGAAATATTATGGAAGCCAAGCATAAAGTGGTGATTTCCGCAAATCCTTCGACAAAGTTGAACGATGCCGTGAATTTACTGGTTACCAATAATATTGGATGTCTTCCCGTGCTTGATGACGATGAGAAACTTATCGGCATCATCAGTGAAAGAGATATTCTTAATATGGTTAATCAGGAGATTTCTCAGCTTGCCGAGAAAACGGTCGGAGATATTATGACGAAAAAACTTATTAAGGGCTCACCCGAAGACAATCTCTCAAAAATCGCTGAAATCATGGAAGAGAATAAAATCAGACATCTGCCGATCGTTAAAGGCGAAAAAGTAATCGGTCTGATTTCACTCTGGGAAATCTACCGGGCAAAAATGCAGAATATGGAGACTGAAAACCGGACATTGTCGCATATGCTCCACGGACGTGATAAAACCGGCGATTATGATATGGTCACCGAATCAGATAAATAGAAGGTGTATATTTATAAACGATTGGTGACAGAAATTTCTCTTGCATTCTGAATATCTCCCGGATCGATTGTCCGGATGCCACACAACATTTATGTCTGATATGGATCGGGCGTATCCTCGTTATATGAGTTTTTTACGATCTCTTGTCAAAATCACTGTATTTTGTCGAATTTTTCCATGAATAAATGATATAAATAAAAAAAGGAGCCGTAAGGACGTCTTTTTTTAGTATCTGAATTATATTAATTCAATGATTGCTCCGTGCGTCGGATTATTTCATCCTGCAGATCGACTCCGAGATCGACGAAGTAATCGCTGTATCCTGCCACCCTGACAATCAGATCTTTATATTCCTCCGGGTGCTTCTGGGCCTCGCGAAGGGTCTCCGCCGAAACGACATTGAATTGAATATGGTGACCATCCATGGTGAAATAGGACCGGATCAGGTGGGCCAGTTTATCGATTCCGTCCTCATCGGCCAGCACCTGCGGCGTAAATTTTTGATTCAAAAGCGTTCCGCCGGTTCGGATATGATCTATCTTGGACGCCGACTTCAAAACCGCTGTCGGGCCCTTGCGATCGGCGCCCTGTACAGGGGAGATACCCTCCGACAACGGCACTCCGGCCCTGCGCCCATCAGGCATGGCCCCGATCACACGGCCGAAATAAACGTGGCATGTGGTCGGCAGCAGGTTTATTCGAAAATGCCCGCCTTTGGTGTTTGGGCGTCCGTCGATCATCCCGAAATAACTCTCGAACACACGCCGTGCCGTCTCATCGGCATAATCATCATCGTTGCCGTACTTGGGTGTCTCCTCCAATAATTTTTCACGCAATGCATCAAAACCTTCGAAATCGGCATCGAGCGCATCGAGAATCTCTTGCATGTTGAAGTTCTTCTTATCATATACCTGATACCGGAGCGCATTCAGAGAATCGGTAATACTCCCCAGGCCGACTCCCTGTATATAAGATGTGTTATACCTGGCGCCGCCGTCATTGTAATCTTTGCCCTTGGCAATACAATCATCGATAAGAATTGACAAATACGGCGCCGGAAGATACTCTGCCCACAATCGCTCGATGATGACATTACCCTTTATCTTGATATCGATAAAATGCTTTAGTTGTTTCTCGAAGGCGGTGTATAAATTATCGAATGTCCCGAAATCCTCCGGCCGGCCCGATTTAATACCAATCTCTTTTCCGGTCCGCGGGTCGATTCCGTTATGTAGCGTTATTTCAAGCACCTTATTCAGGTTGAAATATCCGGTAAGAATATAGCTTTCCTTTCCGAAAGCACCGGTTTCGACACAGCCGCTGGAACCGCCGTTTCTGGCATCAACAATATCTTTACCCTGACGGATCATCTCCTGCACGATGGCATCGGTGTTGAACAGAGAAGGCTGTCCGTAACCGGTCCGGATTATATTAAGGGCTCTTTTGATCATCCGGTCAGGATTCTTTTTGCTGATTTGTACCATCGAACTGGGTTGAAGAAGCCGCATCTCATCGATAACATCAAGGAGCATATAAGTCATTTCATTGCAGGCATCCTCACCCCGCTCGTTTACTCCTCCCAAATTGATCAGGCAGAAGTCGGTATAGGTGTTGCTTTCTTCCGCCGTAACCCCCACTTTGGGAGGAGCCGGTTGATTGTTGAATTTGATCCAGAACGATTGCAATAGCTCCCGAGCCCGTTCCTCTGTGATCTCCCCGGTCTCAATATCATTTCTATAAAAGGGGAGAAGATGCTGATCCAGCCGGCCCGGATTGAACGAATCCCAGGTGTTCAACTCAGTGATGACTCCCAGATGCACAAACCAGTACGACTGCAGTGCCTCATGAAAATTGCGCGGAGCGTTTGCAGGGACCCGTTCGCAGATCTCTGCCATCTCTTCGAGTTCCTTTTTTCTGGAGGTATCCTTTTCAGCCCCCGCCGATTGACGCAGTTTTTCGGCATGACGGCGCGCATATAATATGATGGCATCGGCGGCGATATCCATCGCCGTTAATTGTTCTCTCTTGCGATATGCATCGGGGTCATTGTAAAAATCAAGTTTCTCCAGGCTGACTTCGATATCTTTCTTGAAATCAAGAAAGCCCTTGTGATAAATTTTATTATCCAGGACTGTGTGCCCTGGGGCCCGTTGTTCCTGGAATTCCGTAAACACCCCGGCCTCATAGGCATCGATCCAGGCCTGATCGACCGCTTTGAAAATCCTGTCTCGAATCGATCGCCCCGACCAGAATGGGATGATTACAGACTGCTGATAGTCACGGTCTTTTTCGGCGACTTTGAATGATACTTTTTCGCGGGTATCTAGAATTTCGAAATCCTGAAGTGTATGAGTGCATATTTCCGGATAAGTGGGAGTGGCCTTTGGCGACGGACCCCGTTCGCCGACTATCAACTCGCCCTCATTGACACAGATGTCTTTATGTTCCATCAGATGTTTGAAAGCCAGCGCTCGCGCCACTGGCACCGAGACCAGATCCGCCTGGCCGCTTTGATAAAACTCGGTTAACAGCCTGGCCCGTTCCATCGATAAAGTCGGCACTGCATTCAGGCTTTGTTCTCGTAATTTTCTTATTCTCTCATTCATGCTGATTCAACCCCCGACTTTTACAATATAACCGTGCTCCTCAAAAATCCTTGCCTTGCCCTGCAGCACATCTCGCTCCTGGGTTGTCAGCCTGCCCAGCTTGTCGACCAGGCCGAATCTGCGTATCTTGTCTTCACCTAATTTATTATACGGCAAAAGGCTGATATGCTTGATATTATTAAATGGTGATATAAATTCAAGAATACCCAATAGATTTTCATCCGTATCGGTAATGCCGGGCACCATTGGTATCCGAAGCCTGATTTTATTCCCGGTGTTGGCCAGATATTCCAAATTCTCGAGAATCAGCTTGTTTGAAACTCCGGTATATTTTTCGTGCAGTTCATCATTCATCAGTTTCAGGTCAAAAAGAAAAATATCGACATGGTCATAAATTCTCTCAAAATCTGCCCTCGGAGCACAACCACAGGTATCAACCGCCGTGGCAATGCCAGCTTTCCTGCTGACCTCAAGCGTCCCGGCAAGGAAATCGATCTGAACCAGCGGTTCACCGCCTGAAAATGTCACTCCGCCGCCCGATTGATCGTAAAAAACCCGGTCCTTTTCAATCTCCTTCATCAACTCCGTTATCGAAATCAGCCGCCCGATTTCCTCGTCTTTTTTTGTTACTCCGCCGTTCGGGGTCTCTTTTCTGATCGATATTATTTCCCGACTTTCATTACGGCCTTCCGGATTATGACACCACCAGCATTCCAGGGGACAGCCCTTCAGAAATACTGTTGTACGTATTCCCGGCCCGTCATGGATGGCATACTTCTTGATATCGAATATCAGACCTTTTGTATCTGTCATATCATCTGCTTCAGAGCAATGCCCGTCTGGGCTCTCGACAATCATTTCCTGTAATTATAACACCCTGGCTTTAAATATCCCACTGATATTTCATTGTCGGAAAATCTTCGAGGTTATATAAATATTTTAGTCTTGCAAACATTCAATTTTATACTAATATTAATAACATTGGAAGACATTTGATACAATTAATTATCTATCAATCATAAAAAATAACAACATCAATGTCTGTTTAAACAGGAGGTAATTGTGGAGAGGCAGAAACTATTCAAAACAATTCTGGTCGTTGTCATTTGTTTTGGCATTATTATGCTGCTCGGCGCCAGTGCTTTTGGCGGCGACGACAGTCCGACCATCAAGAAAAGAGCCATTGTCGGCACCTT
>QNAH01000004.1 GCA_003641425.1 Candidatus Zixiibacteriota bacterium | reverse complement strand
CGCCGAGGAAGCCGGCACCTTCAATATTAATGATGCCATCAATGACATCAACAAGAAGCTGATCCACCGCCATCCGCATGTATTCGGCGACAAGAAAGATCTCGAGCCGCAGGAGGTTCGCGACCAGTGGGAGAAGATCAAGATCAATTCCGGGGAGAAAAAGTCGGTTATTAACGGTATCCCGAAATCGGCCCCGGCGCTGGTGAAGGCTTTCCGTTTCGGCGAGAAAGCGGGCGGGGTCGGATTCGATTGGGAAAATGCCGCCGATGTTATGAAGAAGGTCAAAGAAGAGATCGGCGAGATTGAGGTTGAGATGCAAAACGGTGATTCGGAAAAAATGGAAAATGAAATAGGTGATGTGCTTTTCGCGATATCATCTCTGGCCCGCAAACTGAACATCAATCCGGAGCAGGCTCTGAATAAGACGCTTCAAAAATTCCAGAAACGGTTCAACCATATCGAATCAAAAGTGGCCGAATCGGGAAAAACCTTCGATGATTTTACTCTCGACCAGCTTGAAGCATGGTGGCAGGAAGCGAAAGGTAAATAGTATATGAGTACGCATGTAATGATATACTAATAGGTTATCATTTCAAATCTCGTCACTTTTTAATTGACTTACACATTCAGGCTTGCTACTATTCCTATTTATAGGGCACACTTGGGTGTGGGATAAATCGAATATCTATGACAGATTAAACCATTAATACCTCAGGAGGAAAAATGAAGGCAAAAGGTTGGACGGTTCTTACCGTTTCGGTTCTCGTGCTTGCCCTTCCGATGTTGGTCAATGCCGACACGATGATCAGCAGGTGAGCGAAAGAGGGGCATTCGAGGCGATGGGTCAGAAAAATCCCGCCACATCGGATACATCGACGATCTGGATGGGCGATAACAAGGCCGCCATGAATCAGGGAGATACCGCTTCGGTTATCATGCTTTATGACAAGAATATAATCTACATGATTGATCATAATCATAAATCGTATGCCGAGGTGCCGATCGATGCTCTGGGTGATCTGGAAAAAATGATGGGCGGTGGCGAGGATGCCAAGAAGAAGATGGAACAGATGAAACCGATGATGGATATGATGAAGATGAAAGCGACCGTCACGCCGACCGAGGAGACGATGAAAATCGGCGACTGGAATTGTAAGAAATATGATGTCAAGATGACCATGGGTATGGGCGGTGCCGACATAGAAATCTGGGCCACCGAAGATGCCAAGGTGGACTTCGAAAAGGTTCGGAAATTGACCAGTTCATTCCAGGGAGTTCTCCCGGGCTACCAGGATTACATGGCCGAAATGCAGAAGATAAAGGGTCTGGCCATCAAGACTGTGCATAAGGTCAACATGATGAATGTCGAGATTCAAAGCACCAACGAGATAATCGAGATCAAGGATATGGATGCCCCGGCCGGTACTTATACCCTTCCTGAAGGCTATGAAAAGACCGATATGGCCATGCCCGGCATGGGCCGCTGATATCGATGTAATAACTAGTGGTTAATATGCGGGGCGTCATAATGACGCCCCGTTTGTTTCTGTAAATTTCACCGGGGCATCGAGGATAATACCGGATGCAATATATCTTATCATTGTTTTTCGCCGCGATCGGGGCGGCGGTGTTTTTTCAGGGATTTAAATTGATGCGCAAGCATCGCCTGATAAAAGACATCCCGCGGTCCAAAATCAGGGCGATGGCTATGGGACTGGTGGAGATCCACGGTAAGATCCGGGCCGATGAACTGATCAAATCGCCGTTTTCGCAAACCGATTGCGTCTTTTACAAGTACGAGATCAAGGAACTGAAACGCCGTTCGTCCGGTTCGGGCAAAAATCGCCGAACCCGTCTTGAATGGGTGACGATCGCTACCGGCGACCGCAGGATACCATTTTTCGCCGAGGACGAAACCGGGACAGCGATGGTTGATCCGACCGGGGCGGAATTCAATACCGAGATCAAGAGAAGCTATCACCAGGATCGCGATGCCTTCAGCGGTATTTCGGATTTTATAAGCACTATCAAGAACTGGGACAGCCGGAAGGAGCAACTTCTGGATGTTTCCGGTCTGGAATTGAAACCGATCGAGGCCGGGAAGAAGCTGAGGTTCTCGAAATCGGCGGGCGACAGGCGGTACCATGAATATTACCTGCAAAACGGCGATACGCTGTTTCTGATGGGAACGGCGGCCAGCAGTTCCGAGGCGCCCGGCAATGTGGTTCTGAAAAAGGGTGAGAACGAGCCGACATTCATAATTTCCGATAAAAGCGAAAAGGGGACACTCAAGGCCCTGAAGAGCAAAATGATTACCGCCTTTGCGCTGGGCGGGGTGACATTTATCGCCGGTGTGCTGGTGTTTTTACACCTGATCGGTGTCATATAAATACAGGAGGTGCTTGTATGGGAGCATTGATGATTGGAATAGTCATTGCGCTGGGACTGATTATTATAATCCTGGTCGGCTATTTTATCTCGATCTACAATTCGCTGGTCAGGCTTAAAAATAATATCAACAAGGCCTGGAGCAATATCGACGTGCTTCTCAAGCAACGGCATGACGAGTTGACCAAACTGCTCGAGACGGTCAAGGGGTACATGAAATACGAGGAGAAGGTGCTTACCAAGGTAACCGAGGCGCGCACCGCCTTTCTCAACGCCGGTTCGGTGGGGGAGAAGGCCAAAGCCGATAACATGATGAGTTCGGCTCTGAAATCGCTTTTTGCCGTCTCCGAAAATTATCCCGACCTGAAGGCGAATCAAAGTTTTATTCAGTTCCAGAGCCGTATCAGCGAGATTGAAAACCAGATCGCCGACCGGCGCGAGTTCTATAACGATTCGGTCAATACTTTCAATATCCGTATCGAGCAGATCCCGCATATGTTTATTGCGAGGATGCTCGGTTACCGGGCACGCGAGCTGTTCAAGGTGGCCGAGGCCGATAGGGCGGATGTGGAAATAAAGTTCGATTGATTTTTCCTTTTTTATTGCCCGTCCAGAGATTGCAGGGACAGCACATTGTTCTGTCCTTTTTATTGGCGGACAGCACAATGTGCTGTCCCTGTAGAAATTGACAAGGGGCAGATGTGGACATCTGCCGCCCACGAAAATGCGGCGCACCAATCTCGTTTGAGAATGCCACCCTACTTCACCTGCCTGTCGGAATTTGACCTAATCCTCTGTATAATATTAGATTGCGGCGAAATGGGTTTGTTACCCCTAAAATAAGATATGCCTATATTGCGTATCTCATTGAATGGCAATGGGAAACATTGGATTCCAGGTGTCGTTTTGTGGTATTTTCTGTTCATTGTCATAACTGCTATGGTATCCCCAAACATGGTTTTTGACAAAACCGTTTTGAAGCTGCCAGCCGGTTGTATGTTTTTTCCTCCATAATACTCTCCAAATACTGATCATCACCGATTTGATAACGATTTTGTGGTTGAAATGGATTAAGAAATATAGTATTCTAATTTAACATGCTGTCTGTGTATTTGCCTATTAATAAAAAGCAAAATTTTATATATGAATGAATATCCTGACAATTCTGATTCTTTTTTCAAGGTAATATTTTATATATTGCTAATACTGATCATATTAATTACATCGCTTATCTTAGTTGAATTTATCTTTCCAGTAAACATATTTCGCCATTTTGGTGTAAGTAAGCCGGAAAATGTTGAATTGCATTTTGATTTAAGTGATACAAACAAAGTAGAAGAATATTCATTAAAAGACGGAAAAAACAGAAATATAGATGCCGATGCGACGTTCTATACTCCGGACTATAATAAATTGTATAGTAGTGCAAACATACCCGACAAACACTATTACAATTATGAAGTCATAAAATCATCGTCGCTTTTTAAGAACAAAACTTTTGACTCTATTGCCTATTTTTCCAATACCAGTTTTCAGTGCATTGCAAGTTTTGATAGCACGCATTTTATGGATAGTGTAATATATAATATAATAAATTTTAATTCCGATGCGCTGTTTACAAATGCAGTATTTGATAGTTCAGTGATTTTTAGAGATTGTCAGTTCTTTTCAGAAATTAGTTTTTCAAATTCTCAATTCGGCGTAAAAACAGTTTTTTCCCGCTGTGAGTTTAGGGGTCCATCATATTGGGCAGGGACTATTTTACCGGAAACACTAGATATAAAATATTCTAAGTATATTTATGATGAAATTGATCTTCGCTCTTGCAGGTTGCCGCGGTCAGGCCGAAGATGTTACTTGTCTATCTATGGGACGGATGTGGATAAATTGAAAATTAATATGAGATTGTTTCAATTATATTTTCCAAGAGATATATACTCATTTGATAAAAATCAGTCTTTTCAGGATGAGATGTTGGGCACTTATGAGGCTTTATTGGGTAAGTTTAAACGAGATGGTTACATGGACAGTTATGAATTACTTGATATTGATTATCAACATTTTCGGAATCTAAACAGAACATATCCTATTGGCATAATAATCGACTTGTTTCAGAAGTATTGGTGGAATTATGGATATAGCAAATATCGAGTATTTTTGTGGACATTATTAATGTATGTAATTTTTATACTATTCAATTATTCTAAATTTAAATTCCTTATAACCAAAATTTATAAGATTCCATATTTGGAATCCTTTATGAAAATGAAAGAGATGAATACAAAAAATATCATATATATACTTCACGTGATTGTGTATTCATCCATTATTTTCTTTGGTATTAGGATAAGTCTAAATAATTTTAGAGAAGATGCAATAACCAATCATCCCTTTGCATTCTGCTATATAATATCATTTTATATTGTAGGGTTACTCTGTGTAGGTTATATTGTGAATATTATCTTTGCATAATATAATTTGTTACTGATTACGCAAAATTACTCATAAATTACTTAATCGGTCGGTGTGGCTCGTAGGTATTCGCAGAGTTTCAGATTAAATTGCGTTTGACATTACGAATAAAAAAAGCAGGATCGATTATTGCGCTTTCGTGGAGTTACGGGTTTTGCCCTGCCAATTTTTTTTATACTCGCATTAAATGTCAGGAGCGCGAGGCTCCTGACCTACTCCTACTGCTCTGCAAGAGAGATGTCGGAACCCGCGGTTCGCCTTCGGCGTCCCTTCGGGATTCCGACCTACAAATACAATCGCTATTTGCTGCTGATCAGTTTTTTGACGTACTCCGGCAGTAAAAACGAGCCGAGATGCACTTCGGCATTATAGTAGTTGTTTTTCAGTCTGAGCCTTTTATACCGGGCGGCATCGAAATCGTCGATCGGATGATATTTTTTGGAACAGAAAGCATACGACCAGTAGCATGACGGGTAAATCGGGACATGCGACGTGTACATCTTCACAATCGGGAATATCTGCCGCAGGTTGTTATACATCTGTTTGACCGTGGCCGGATTGTAGTACGGCGACTCCGACTGCGCCACCATGATACCGTTATCGTTGAGCCGCTTGAAAACCTTCCGGTGGAATTTTTTCTGGAACAGTTCCGCCGCCGGGCCGATCGGATCGGACAGGTCGAGAATGATGATGTCGTATTTATCCTTGCCTTTCTCGATAAATTCCTTGCCGTCACGGAAAATCAGCCGCGCCCGTTTGTCGGCGTAGCCTTTGCACAGTTGAGGGAAATGGCGTTTGCACACCTCGACCACTTTGCGGTCGAGTTCACACATGGTCGCCCGTTTTACTTCGGGGTGTTTCATGACATTGGTGAGTGCGCCGCCGTCGCCGCCGCCGATAATCAGTACTTTCTCCGGTTTGGGATGAGTGAAAAGGGGGACATGGGCTATCATCTCGTTGTACGAATCGAGATCGTTTTCGGCGACCATGATCGAACCGTACAAAACCAGCATCTTTCCAAAATCTTCGGTGTCGAGAACGTCGATACGCTGGTATTTGGACTCGGTCGATTCGATGAGCCGTTTGACTTTGACGGTCAGGCCGCTGTGACCCATGTGCAGTTCGGTGAACCAGACGTTCCAGAGGTCGTCCATTGAGGATTCGACGATGTAGGTATCATCGACGGTCATTGTTTTATTCTTCTTATTATTTACGATGTGCTTTTTAGTCTTTTTATTCGAGGACAATGTATTCCGCCTTTCTCAAACCGTTGAATGTCGAGGCCGATACCGAGGTGTACGCGCCCATAGCCGGGAAGAGCAGGATATTACCGATTTCGAGAGGCGGAAGAAGTATATCGTCGTAGATGACATCGAAGGAATCGCAGGTCGGGCCGGCCAGCACCGATTCTTTCCAGACGGTGTTGCGATTGGTGTAGACCTGGTATTTACAGTGATCATAAATCCGTCCGGAAAACGACCCGTACACACCATCGTCGAGAAAATACCAATTTTTTCCTGAGCGGATCGATTTGCCGATTACAGTAGCCACCAGTGTAACGGCCGAGGCGGAAATATACCGTCCGGGCTCGCAGGCGATAATAGTGTCGTCGGCGAATTTTGTGCCCAGAATCTTGTTGATCGGCTTGCAGAATCGATCAATGGATAGGATAGATTTGATATACTGGACCGGGAATCCGCCGCCGATATCAAGCAGTTTTGTTTCGAATCCATCGGCTTTAAGGCGGTCCCTGATTTCCGCGGCGGTCTTGATCGCCCTGACATAGACATTGCTATCGAGACATTGACTGCCGACATGAAAAGTCAGGCCATAATAGTCGAGGCCATAATCATGTATCTTATGCGCCAGCTCGATCACCTCATCCGGTTCGCATCCAAATTTATAGGATAGATTTACAACGGCGTTGCTCTCGGCCACTTTGAAACGGATAAGCAGGCGCACTTTACCGGAGTAAGGGATAAACTTTTCGATTTCATCGAAGTTGTCGATTACGAAGGTGTTGGTACCGGCATTGATGGCATTCTCAATTTCCTGCGGTGATTTGATCGGGTGCGAATGAATGCAGTTTTCGGGAAGACCGCCGGCGCATCGTATCTGTTCCAGCTCACTGAAAGAGGCAACATCGAAGCTGTGCCCGGCCTTCGCGATCTCTTCGAGTATGGCCTGATGATTGTTGGCCTTGACGGCATAATATATTTTCACGCCCGGCATGGCCGCGGCAAGCGCGTCCAGGTTGTTTCTGACGGCCGAACGGCTCAATATAAGAAAAGGAGTCTTCAGACTCTGTTTTCCGATTATATCCCTGACCCGCAGAAAGTCGCTTTTTTTGAGACGATGCCGGGGTGCAGTTTTACGTATGTCAATTGCTTTTATCATGGCACACCATCCACGGTTAAACGGCTTAATTATCGGCGGCGGCTGTCGAGACAGCGCCGGCACCTGTTTTGTGCGCGATTATTTCGTCGTTTTCGGAAGGAATACCGCGATTGAGTTCTCTGGCGGAGACTGTTTTGCTCTGCAAAACCTCTTTAAGGTAATCAATGGCTTTCCATGGATCGACACTGGACCCGCAGGTGAAGCAGTCAACGGCGGCATAACCGTATTCGGGCCAGGTGTGAATTGACAGATGTGATTCGGCGATGACGACAATGCCGGATAAACCCTGGGGATTATAACGATGAAAGGCCGTTTTGACGACAGTGGCGCCCGATATGCGGGCGGCCTCTTTCATGACCTGTTCAAGAAAAGGAAGGTCATTTAAAAATTCAATATTGCAGTCGGCCAATTCGGCCACCAAATGGCGTCCAAGTATTTTCATCCTGAATCCCTCCTTTGCGGTTTAAGGGTTTACCGTTACATCTGGGGGGGCGATGTCACCCAAAGCATGGTCACTTTGGCTTTGCCCCGATTTAAATACTGGTGTTTTTCATCCGCCTCGAAATAGAAGCAGTGACGGGGCGGCAGTTTAAAGGTTTTTTTGCCGATTATTAGAGTCAGTGTACCAGACAATATATAACCGAATTCCTCGCCGGCATGGGGGCCGTCCTCGGGCAGACTTTCTCCCGGAGCCAGGCCGATTACAATCGGATCCATCAGGTTGTTGGTGCTTCCAGCAACCAGGATCTCGAATTTAGCGATTCCTTTTTCGGTGACCGAAATACGGTCCTTAGGTGAAAAGACTTTGCGGGTTTGCCCGATATCACCGAAAAACTCGGTAATAGTGACACCAAGGGCATCGAGTATATCCAGAAGCGAGTCCAGCGAGATGGAAGTCTGGTCACGTTCCACCTGCGATATAAAGCCCTTGGTCAGTCTTGCCCGGGCGGCCAGTTCGGATTGTGTCAGTTCCGAAGCCAGCCGTAAAGCCTTTATTTTCTGTCCGATCTCCATTCTCATAGGTTTAGCAAAAGCCTATAAAAAGTTTAATAAAGCTGTCCTATTTAATCATATACGGTGCTGATGTCAAGCGAAATTTGAATATGAGGTGTTGAAAATCAAAAAAAATTATGTGACACCGGTCATACGGGATATAATAATCTATAAATCCGACAATAACATTATATTATATAAATATTTACAGTTTACTAAACATTTTTGGCCGGTGATTCTGTAAGCGGAATATTGTTATTTTCGGGATAAGGACGGGGCAACGGTCATTTAGAAGTTTTTGGAATACAAAATATTAATCATATCAGGATTTGTAACATTAAATACAATAACAGATTATAAATCACCAACGAAGAATGGGAAATAAGAGGCGGGCCGGAATTTTTATAGTATGCGAAAATCTAAATTTGGCGCATTTTATAACCTGCTTCATTCCAATGAATTAAAAAGAAAAATCACAGGGAAGGCTCCGACTGTCAAGAGTTCAATGATAGCAGGCTATATAAAAAGTCCGATATTTGCGGTGTTGCCGCAGTATCGGACTTATGTTACAGGGCTTTATTAGCTGTCAATTTCTAACTGGCGGAAAAAGTAATGATTACCTTACCGCTGTCAATGACGAAAGTATTACCGTCATTACCGGTGCTTGTTCCGTAATAATCGAATCTTCCCAATTTAACCAGTTCTTTCAGCCTGTCGATTCCGGTCAGGAAGGAAAGTGACTCTTTGTAGGTTATTACAATCTCTCCCGGCGGAACGGTCAGGCCGTCAATGATTAATGTGGCTGTCGATGGAATGGAAGCGGGGAGGGGTCCAATTCCGGAATAATCATCGACATAGGCATTGAAAGTGACATCGGTTGCCTCGGTGCTGGTAATATAGAACTCCACCCCGACCGCATCGATAAAGTCGATGTCGTCTTTATGCTCATCCCAGTCTTCTTCGTCGGTAATATCGACCTGATAAAAATAGAAACCGGACCCGGCCGTAAATTCTATATTTTCGACGATGACAAATGTTCCGGAAATAATGGATTTACATCCCGAGAAGGCAATCGCGATCAGCATTACTGATGCAAGAACCAATAATATTTTTGCTGTACTCATTGTCATCACCTCCTACTGTCCGGCGCCGAAGTAATAGGTTAATCCGCCTGTAATGATCGCGGCCTTCTTGGAGCCTTCTTCCTGGGTAGCGATCATAAGCGTGCCGCGAATATCAATATCAAGGTACGACATTGCTCCAATCATCAATCCCAGGCCGCCGTCAAAACCAAGTTTGCTTTCATCGAAGTCGGTGTCGTCATTTTTGATTGAATAGATACCGATTCCGGCAAAGATAATCGGTTTTAATCCGGGCACACCCGGGGCACCGCCGACGGCCACATCCACACCGAAGGAGGTGATTTTTGAGCCATCGATTCCCAGCTCGTAACCGTCAACATCACCCGGTTCTCCCCATTTTCCGAAGGTGATATTGGGTTCGATGACTATAATGGGCTTAAATGCTATTCGCCCCCTGATTCCAAAGGCTGTTCCCATATCCTGATCCTGTTGCACAATGGGAATATTTACGCCCCCGAATGCACCGGCGCCGATTTTTATTTCCTGGGCCCGGGCCCCGGATATAACAATCAGCGTCAATCCAAAAGCAATCAATGCCTTTTTCATGCAGTTCTCCTCTCGATTTTCGCTATGATCGGTATTTGTAATGATGATATATACTTAACATGCTAAACTGGATATTAATTGTCAAGTCTTATTATTACTAAGCGTGACGATGGCGGGAAACCGTTATATATGTTGGAAAGGCTTCTGATGATATTCAGGAGGTAAAGATTTTTCGGAGGTGAATCCACAACATTTCGTTAATATAGAGTCCCGGTAGCTGCGGTATGCAGATCGATAATTTCTGCGGCGTTGCCGGTGACAAATCAGGAATTTGTATCATTTAGGGCGCGAAAACGGCGCATATACGGCGGTTAATATAATATCTGCTAAAATGTGCCGAATTGTTTATGTGGTGTATATCTTGTTGTTGTTAAAAACATTAGTGGCGGTGTTGCCAACTCGCAAGGACTTAAGAGGCGCAATTATTGCGTTTTATATACTGTTCGATTGATTATTATTACGCGCCAATCAGCGCATAACATGTTGTTATTATGGTGATTGCGGATACTTTTACGTATGTGTTAGATTTTGGCACATCAATTGTTATATAAAAGCAGTGAAGTTAGTTACTCTTTACATATAGTATGGCGGTGAAGGGTACTTGAGGTGGGGATAAGGAGCCGTTGAGTGAGGCAACGGCTCCTTTATCATTTTGGGTGGGGTTAACAACATTGAATAAAACTAGTATTTAAGCCTATTCAATAAA
The DNA here is from genome assembly GCA_003641425.1 of Candidatus Zixiibacteriota bacterium. Taxonomy (GTDB): domain Bacteria; phylum Zixibacteria; class MSB-5A5; order GN15; family PGXB01; genus PGXB01. The sequence continues at coordinate 11,252 of QNAH01000004.1, read as the reverse complement.
ATCACAATCGTGAGTAAATAATTTTGAAACAAATTACTATTTTTTAAGTTTAAGTTATGGCTTGACATTTTTGCCATAATGCCGATATTTAAAAGAAATCCTGCATTAACTGGACGCTGTGAGTTCATCAAGTGAAGCAAATAGAAAAAAAAGAAATGAGTAAGAAGCCCAAAAAACCTGAAAATGAGGATAATTATGATTATGTTGATAAAGCAGTTTGTAATTATTCCATTTCCGATTTTGTACGTATAAGTTCTTTTCCAAGGGGTATGTTATTATCATTTGGCAAATCACATCCGCAAAAGGACAAATTCTTGATTTTTAAAGAAATTTTGTTGCCGTTTGATATTGCAGCAAGTCTTTCTAAAATAATAAAAGAGCACTTGGATAAGTTGCGGGATGATGGTTTGTTGGAAGTAGTTGAAATTAAAAAAGGAAGTGGGAGGCAGGAATGAGAAAAACCAGACTAAATATTGAGGATAGAACCTCAGGCGATTCCAAATGGCCCATTTTCATGACAATGAATACGACTAATTTTGAATTTGGAGTTTTCCCTAACAAAGCAATGTCATCGAGTCAAAAGGTATTATCTTCTCAAACTGGAGAAGATTTATCTTGGGCATATTCCGCACATTTTTTGGCGAAGATGGATATGGCTTTCAGGGAAATTGAAAATGGAGAGTTTGATTCAATAGATACTATTGATGAATTAATAGACCTGCTTGATGGCAAGAAAAAATAGTAATGATCAATCCGGGCAGAACTCTAAGGCAAAATCTAATAAATACAAAATTAGACTTACCAAATTATTTCAGAAAGACTATGATAAATGCCCCGCTGTTGTTCAAGAAGATATAAAAGCTACTCTGAAATCTATCTCAAAAGAGGAATTGCTTAATCCGGGGCAAAAATTAAAAATACTAATAAAATACAAAAACAGAAGAATTTGGTATTTTAGAGTAGGCGGTGATACAAGAATTACCGCCTTTTTTGATAAAGACGGTAATTTTTATCTCTTATCAATTGAAACCCATTCTACATTAAAAAGGGCACACAAACGAGTAATAAACACATTGCGCTCTTATGAAAAATGAGGAATAGAAATAGTCAATGGAATTGCGAATGCAATTCCAATAACATATATCACCAACAATCATGAGTAACTATAAAGTAATTGCGCATTATTTCTCTATTGAGCGTATAATTGATTAGTATATTTTATAAAAAATTTACTGGCATGGATAAGGAAAAATACAAAAATAATAAGCCTGATCGCAAGCTTGGCGATGAATGGATAGACTGGGACGGCACGACTCAGCCGGAATCGACCGAGGCTGATTACCGGGTTTTTCTGGGGCTGGCGATTCTGTCCACCGCGGTATTGATTTTTGGCGCCGCTTTATTTCTATGGCTTATATATCCGAGGCTTATGTCGGCCGGTTCATTTCTTCCGAAATTATTTTCGGGGGTATTCCTTGTCTTTGCGGGAGTCCTGGCATTATGGCTTTTATTGTTTGTCGGGGCGGCGATAGCGCGCAGACCGATTACGCGGCTAATAGTAATTCCGCATCTGGTAAACAAGCTTCTGGATCTGGTGATGACTGTCGGGCGGGTGCTGGGTATTTCCCGGGACCGGCTGACCAACTCGTTTTTGAAAGTCCATAATCTTATAATAAGATCCAAGGCGCGCCGCACCGAACCGGATCGCCTATTATTGATGTTGCCCCGTTGTTTGACCAAAGAAAATTTCAAGGATCTGAGAGCGTTGAGGGACCATTACGGATTTCATATGGCGACGGTCGGAGGCGGCACCGAGGCTAGAAGAAAAATCAATGAGATCCGGCCGGAGATGATAATCGCCATCGCCTGCGAGCGCGATTTACTTTCGGGATTCAAGGATGTAAACACGCATATTCCGGTGATTGGTTTCCCCAACCGTCGACCGGAGGGCCCGTGCAAGAACACCTGTGTCGATCTCAACCAGATCGAGGATGCGGTCAAGCGGTGTTTGGGGCGTGAAACGGCTTCCGACAGGCTTGAAATTTCTTGACAATATTCGTAAATATATTAGATTGTTTGGCTCATAGTTTAGATGGCGGTGTAGCTCAGCTGGTTAGAGCAGTGGAATCATAATCCACGTGTCCGGGGTTCAAGTCCCTGCACCGCTATTTTTTTTGTACAAAAGAGGGTGTTTTCAATCAAAATGAAAATCGAATGAAGTTTTTGTTTGGCAGTTTTTTGGTTTCCGGGGATATCAAGGTTCTGAGGAACCGTAATAATTCGAGGGAATAATTGGGAATGGATCCGGTTGATTATTATGGTCTGACCGTTTTTCGCTATTTTTGTTTTTTCTCAAATAATTATTGTGGAAGGCCGTTTGTTTTATGTTTGACAGATAATGTCGATAATGATTATTAGATATAATAATGACAGGCATTGAAAATGATGGTCGATTTCAGACGATGATGAAATATGGCGGTTGAATCGCGCCTTGTCTTAATCGAAATGGACTTTGAGTTTTCTGTTTAATATCATATAAGGATATAAATCAATATTATGAAAAAACATATTGATCTGGTTGTGGGAGCGCGTCCCAATTTCATGAAAGCGGCACCTCTTGTAGCGGAGTTGGGAAGACACCCCGACCATTTCAGTCCGCGATTGATTCACACCGGCCAACATTACGATCATAATTTATCTCAGATGTTTTTTGAGCAATTAAAAATGCCCAGGCCCGATATTTTTCTGGGGGTTGGATCCGGAACGCACGCGGAGCAGACTGCGAAAATCATGCTCGGACTGGAGCAGGAATTCATGAAAAACAGACCGGATTTTGTGATTGTTTTCGGCGACGTCAACTCGACTCTTGCGACTGCAATCGTTGCGGCAAAACTGGATATCCGATTGGGACATGTTGAATCGGGACTAAGGAGTTTTGATAATACAATGCCGGAGGAGATAAACAGAATTGTCACCGACAGGTTATCCGATTTGCTTTTTGTTTCCGAGAAATCCGGTCTGGAGAATTTGGAAGCCGAGGGCATCCATAAGGACAAAGTATTCTTTACCGGTAATATAATGATTGATTCATTGATCAATAATTATGAGGTGGCCGGACAATCCGACATATTATCCAAGTTGTCTTTGTCACCAAAAGAATATGTTGCCATGACCCTTCATCGGCCCGCAAATGTCGATAATAAAGAGATTTTCGAAGGATTATTGACTGTCATCAATAAAATCGGGGAGAGAATCCCCATCATTTTCCCCTGCCATCCCCGGGCTCGGAAAAACCTCGAAGAATTCGGATTATTAAATAATGTCAATCCGGGCGCACTGAAATTGATCGATCCGCTGGGATATCTTGATTTTCTCAAATTGCAGTCGGAGGCCAGGTTTATATTAACCGATTCGGGTGGTATACAGGAGGAGAGCACCTATCTCAATATCCCCTGTATTACAATGCGAAACAATACGGAACGTCCAATAACAGTGGAAATCGGAAGTAACATAATTACCGGTGTCGATTCGAAAAAAGTGCTTGAGGCTGCGAATCAAATCCTTGAAGGACGTGGAAAGAAGGGGCGGATTCCGGATTTATGGGACGGCAAGACCGCGGAAAGAATTGTCGCGATATTGTTACAAAAATTATAATAGATCAATTTGACATCCTGAGATTATTTTGGACAACAGGCATGCCGGCGTTATCAATAACGATTATATATTTTTAAGCGATTAAAATTATTATCTTTGAAAGTCAGAAAATTTCTTATCTGATAACGATCAATTTGCCATTGTGATCAGTTCCCTCCAGAAACCAGAGATAAACACCGGAACTTACCAGGTTGCCCGATTCATTTGTTCCATCCCATTCGACGCTTTCACCGGTTTCACTTCTCAGCTCTTTTACTGTATTGCCGGAGACCGTCATCAGGTGAATAATCGAACCGGCCGGGAGGTTAGTGAAATATGCATGGGATGTTTCCGACAGGCTGAAGGGATTCGGATACGGGTGCGGGACAAGTTCGACATCTTCGAGCGCCATATCGGGAGACGCGATAACAAAGCTGACCGGAGGGGTCCATGAATTATTGTCGGCGCTGACACTCCAGTAATACAAACCCAGGTCCAGCCCTGATTCGGGCCGCCAGGTTATTGTAATTCCGGGTGTTACGGCAACGGCTCCCGATTCTATAGGGGAGACAAATCCCGGGTCTTCGTCTATCTGAAAAAAGACATTTACAAGATTGGACACGTAATTCACGGAGAACACCGGCCTGTCATCAAGCAGAATATCACCTTCGGCGGGACTGATCATGTCAGATAAGGCCAAGACCGGAATCGTTTCGCCGTCCATAAGAGTAAATCCTCTGGGATTTGACCAATCACTTGAATCGGATTGATCGGCGGCAATCGCCCGACAGGACCAAAAATATTGAAGATCCGGAGACAAATCAAAATATCCGGCGGAAGTGTCACTGTAATATTGGCCCGGGGTCTGGTGTGCCACACCGGTTAATTGGAGGTTTGTGTCGAGGGCAAACTCGTATGAGATTGGCATATACGAATCGACTGTCCGGCAGGTGACAGTGACAGACCCGTTGTCCGGGTCTGTCACGGTTGTAATTGTCTGCGGAACTTTTATTCCCGCCGAATATGAAACCGGGAATGAGGAAATGCCGGGGGAGGGATTATACTTTTCGTCGTATGCCCGGATGGCGACATAATAAGTTTCTCCTTCCAGCGGGCAACTCAGGACAAAAGTCTCCTGCGTTCCCGCCGGCGCCGGCGCCGGGGGGTTCTGTACAAGCTGGACCAACGACCAGTTTGATTCGTCGATTGGATTTCTGGAATATCTTATCTGATAGTGATGGGCATTTCCTTCGGTACCGTCATCGCCCGAAGCATACCATCTAAGGACTATCTCGCCGTGATTATCGCCCGGGTAAGCCTCCATCAGCCCGAGGTCATCAATATCGGCCGGCGGTATGGAATCGGGCGGGGTCGCTTCGTCGGCAATAAAGATCATGCCTTCGCAGTTCCTGATAGTCGCGGTATTAACCACTGAGTCGAGATAAGTATATGTGGTAACCCCCGGTTCCTTGTGTTCCTGCAGTTGTCTGAAATCGCCGCCGAGATCGACCGTCACACCCGAGGATGAACCATAATTCGAACCCTGGGCCCGCCGATAAAGCATAATCACGTCTTTGCCGTCGGATCGGGTATAATCACGCCGATACAGAGTATAAGATTGTCCCGCCCCGTCAGTGCCGGATGCGAAGATATATCTGGTGCTATCGGGCTGCCCCACGTCGTATTCAAAAAGGGGCGACCATTTGTAAAGGCTGTCAGTAACACTTCCCCAATCGTTAGGTCTTAACCAGCTTTCAAGCCCGGTGACCATAAAATAAAAATGACTGTAATCGGCCGCCATGTAGTACCAGGTTAGTCTTTCCTGCATGCATCGCGACCAGCTTCCTAATGCAACGGAGTCAATTGATCTAATTGCCACCCATACAGTTGCATAACCGCTATCAGAAGTGGCAATGGTATCCATAACCTCCCAGGCCGCATTGTGGAAATTAGTATAAAGTGGCCGAAGAGCCATGCCTTCTCCAAGCAGAACTCCAGTGCCGGTGATGATACAATCGTCTATAACATCAGAATTTTTTACACCATATGCCGCAGGATTGGAAAAACGGAGTTTATCCATAGCATATAAAGTATCCATCAATTTCGGCAGCCAACCATATTGTTTTAAATATTGCAGGCTATCGCGAATTTCATCATGGGTATAACCTTCCCACCCGGTGATAGCGGAAGGTGAACCCCGCACCCAGACATTTGGTTTAAACGGGAAACACATCATAGACTGATAATAATCCCAGACCGGATGATAATAGAATGTGGCCTCGTCTTCCATTATACCGTCGTAGACAGTTCCCATTTTGTCAAAATATTTATAGATACAATACTCCCAGACTTCCGTCCGGCGGAAATCCGGCGTTTTGCGATAACTGGCCCACCCACAGTATTCAAGGGGATTCCCTCCAGTAGTGATAACCGTTCCGTCAGTGCAGGGTGATCCGGCCGCGGCAATACCGCTCAGTTCAACTGTGCTGTCAGCATTTACCCACATAAACATTGAATCGTAGTCATATCCCCGATCTGTACAGAATGCAGTTAGAAGAGGAGGATCAACACTTGAGTAACTTGATAATCCTGTATATCGCAATCTTTTTATATTTGTGCCTTCGTTATCTATGGCGGTTAGAAAAGCACCGGTTGGGTTTATATCCAGATCATATTTACGTGCAACAAACCCGGCAACATTGACAGTAGAAGCTGAATATGTTATTGCGGCATTCCGTATATGTTTAAAGTGTGTCCATGTTGTATCTCCAGGGCCTCCAATTGCAAAAACATCGGAGCTGAAGATTGCAAATATCAAGGTCATTAAGACTCCAGCAAATATCATTTTACGCCTGTTCAATGCTGGGAAATATCTCATAATTGTTGCCCTTCAAATTAAGCTTTTATTTTATACTAACTACGGCGGAAATATATTAATAAACAAAAAACATGCCACTTAAATATATATTTCTTGCAAGTCTATGACTGGTAATGGGCTATTGTATCCCCCCGATCTTCCGATTTACCATATTACTGTTTATCGGCAATACAGGCCAATCGCTTAGCTCAACCAAGGCGAAGTTAACCCCTTGTTATAAAATACATTACGCATATGCCAATATATTGCTCAACTAGTGCTAAAACACAAAAATATATACATTTAATGCGGGTAAATCATATTATTGCTTTTTTCTGTATCATGGATAAGCAGTCTTTACAGACTTTCTTAAATATTATATACATTTGTCCAGTATAAATAATAACTCCGCAAGAAATTAGAATGGACAATGTGGGTATCGGACTAAACTGCCAGTAATTCAAAACCATTCGGCAGGCATATATTGAGGCATACATTGTTGTCGCACAAATAAATGATGGATAGAGGGCCCTGAAGAATTTTTTCATTTTCAATCCGAGAACCGGCAATACTTTAATTAGTAAATATATAAACCATACCAGGTATCCGACAATCCAGGCAATACTTACTCCCGTCAATCCCCAGTTGACCCCAATTAGGAAGGCAACCGGCATAATTACGCATGCCACGCCAAGAGTATTGGCTATAATATCGGGACGTCCGATTCCATTGACGGCCGGAGTAAAAGAAACATTCAGGGCTCGCAAAGGAATGATAAGGCTTAGCAGTTGCAGTGGAAGAATACTGGGCAGCCATTTTTCGGAAAGCACGATAGTCACCAGTTCCGGGGATATGCTGGATATACCAAAGAAAATCGGAAATCCAATGACTCCCAATAAACGACTCACCTTGAAAACGTAGTCCGACACCGCTCCGGGATCATCCTGTAACTTGGAATAAGCGGGCAAGCCGACCTGACTGAAAATCGAGCCGACTTTTTGCAGGGGCAGGGAGGCAATATGCATTGCGATTGAATAATAACCCAGGATAGTTGACCCTAAAATTCTTCCAATTATAAACACATCGGCCTGTGAATAGAAATACCACAGAACCCTTTGGACTGAGATAAGGCCGCCGAATTTTGCGAGTTCAGTGAAGCCGCTGAAATTAAACGACGGCCATCGTATAAACGGACTTACAATATTTATTCCTATACATAATACCACTACTCGAATTATTGTCCCGATAACCAGTGACCAAACGCCAAATCCAAACCACGCCAGAGTCAAAGTACAAATACCGTTTGACAGCTCAGCAAAGATTCCCACAAGCGAAATCGACTTGAACTTCATCTCTCTAATCAACAGGGAGTTGGGGACTACATAATAAGCCATAATGGGAAATTGCAGAGAGAGGACTCGGGTGATATCTGACAGACGAGGTTCATCAAATATGTCAGCTATAAAGGGCGCGAAAAAAAACAGGGTAATAACTATAATGCTATTCAGGAGAATTATTAAGCCAAGTGCCTGACGGAGTATATTTTCTGTCAATTGCCTGGCTTGGACAATAGCCGCCCCAAGTCCCATCTCATTGAGCAACAGGCATAATGAAGTAAAGATTGTCGCCATGGCCAGCAAGCCGTAATCATTCGGCTGTAATAACCGTATGACAATGATGGTAAACGTCCAGTTGACAATCTGAGTGAAAAATTTAACTCCGGCGGTCCATTTTAGTCCTGAAAGGACATGGCCTTTTAATTCCATGCTAAAATCCTCTCGCCGGTCTTGTTGTTGATGAAAGACCGGTTATGTCGGCCATCTTTGTCATAGCGGAGTATATCATTTTCATAGCGGTCGGGAGAGAATGTGTGGGAATCATAAATTTTTTTGCTCGTCGCTCTGAATCATTTTTTGGTAAGCAGTTGATCATATAATCCCTGATATCTTTCATTCATTTTACTCAGAGACCATTTAGACATAATATTATCACGGGCATCGCGGCCCATTTGCGCCCTGAGTTCAGGATTATTCCCCAGTAAAGAGAGTTTATCAGCTAATTCTGCCGTATTATCAGTATCGACCAAAAAACCGTTTTGCCCATTTTTTATGATCTCTGAATTTCCTCCAACCGCTGTTGCCACAACCGGTAAACCGCATGACATCGCCTCCAGAATTGTCAGACTGATGCCTTCGCTGAGGGAACTTAGGGCGGCCGCATCAAGTCCGGCCAGTATTCTGGGAACGTCGTTTCTATCGCCCAGGAAAGAAATGTTTTTTTCAAGCCCATATGAAGCAGTCAATTCTTCAAGTTCAGCTCGTAAAGGGCCATCCCCGATAATGAACAGTCTGGCGCGTGAATTATTTTTTACGACCTGCCGAAAGGCATTTATCAGAAAGCGGTGATTTTTAACCGGGGCCAGGCGGGCGACAACGCCCACCGCGAATTCCGAATCAGTCAAACCCAGTTCTTCTCGAATTGCGGCTCTTTCCGGTGAAGGCTTGAACCTTTCGGTATCGATACCGTTATTTATGGTTATCACCTTAGAATCGGGGACACCGACTTTTGATATCAAATACTCCCTCAGGGATTGGCTTACAGCGACCACCGTATCAGTATAATGCGAGGCAATTTTATCCTGCCATACGGTAAGCCGGTTATCCGGATAGCCGCGGCCGTGCTCGGTGTACAGGAGTTTAACGCCGGGAATACGGGCGCAGGCGGCGGCGACCTTGGGCCAGCATCCCGAATGCGTATGAACAATCCGGCAGTTATTATTTTTAATGAATTTTATCAATTGACGCGGATAAATGATGGAAAATCCGGGGATCATTTTATTAACGAGTTGGGTTTCGACTCCCAGTTTCGCCATTTTCTCGGAAAGGTAGCCGATCTCCTGCAAACATCCGATTGACATCCGGTATTTCCCCAGATCCGCTACTGTCGCCAGGTTATAGATAAAATTTTCCATACCGCCGGTGACGGTTGAGAGGACAATGTGAAGTATTGAAATCATAATGATTAAATTGTTATAGTTAAATATATTTTTTTATTGAAAATACTCATCAGAACAAATATACATCGATGCCATTTGTAATCATGATGATCCATGGATGATTTTCTCAATCAGCCATTTGAGTTCAAGCAGAATCCTTTTCAAATTACTCAGTTCAATCGGTCCGGTGCGATTGCGATTCAGATGGTCAAGTATTTCGCTCGCCGGCACAAACCACCCATCACGCAATGCCAGATCCTGCAGCCGTTCTTTGGTCATTTGATTCAACTCGCCATTTTTGCAAAATTGTTTGCCAAAGTGTGTATATACAATACAGACTCCATTCTCTCTTTCCAATCGATCCAGGTTGTCTTCTGACAATAAGTTGTTAAATGAGGTTACAGAACCGCCATCGGAAGTGTGGAACCATAAGTTGACATATTTCCGTCGCGGATCATGATATGGGATTGCCGGGTTTATCGTTAAGATATTTATATTATGAAAACTGAAATTGACAGAATATTCAATATGCTTTTTGGCGATATCACCCCAGAAGTATTCTGAATCGGGTTTATGACCAGAGTATTTTTTCCTGTCATAAAACAGTCGGTACAGAAGCTTCAGAGGCAAACAATCCAGTTTATCTGCTCCCCAGTAAAGGTTATCCCTGTTAATAAAATGATTAATATGAATTCTGGGATAATAGCCGATTGTGTCGTTAAATATCTCCAGCGAATTTATGATTTCCTGACGTGTCGAATCTCCTCCCCGGGCACCGTGAAAGGCGATTTCGAAGCCCCATTTATTGAGTTTTAATATATATTCGAGATAATCAGTATCTTCAAGTGTATAACCTCTATTTGGCCTGGCATCAGTATCAACAGCCGGCAGGACCCAGACAGTTTTGGTTGTTCGCAAGCCCAGGCTGTGGAGAAAATCATAGACGGGCCTAATATTTTCGAGTGTAGCTTCATCAGTATCATCGATTATCGAGAAAGCAAATTTTTTTCCATCGGGATACAATGGTACGACCTGATCCGGCCATTTTGAAGGCGGTGTAATTTTACTGCTATTTGTCATTTTGTTACAGTCTTTAATTTCTCTATCTTTTTGTCGGCTCCCATACTCTATACTGATTGCCGCTCAACAATTTGATCCAGGCCACCAATGCGGCGAAATTGCTTATCAAGAAGATGAAAGGGAATTTCAGGGCCGTCACATTTCGGGCTCCTGACAAAAATATCGATATTACTGCCGCCAGATAAAAAAGATTCTGGCCTGCAAAAAATAACTGATAAAATATGGAATGATCCAGGAGCGCAATGTTGATACCGTACAATGGAATAAGACAGAGGGGAACCAGCCATCGCAATAATTTATGGCTGAATACCTGGAATGCATAAAGCCCGTAAGCAAAAGGATTTAATATGGCAGATTTCACAGGAAGTACTTATGGTACTAATGGTTCAGCAGCTGGTGGCTCAACATCAGGTGATAATGTAAGAGTTGATTATTATGATAGAGCAGCTATCAAGGTAGCAGTTGATGATTTAATTTATGGTAGATTTGCATCTGCTAAGACTCAACAAAAGAATAGTGGTAAAACATTTAAAATCTCAAGATTTAGACATATCTTAGATGATACAAATGTAAATGACCAAGGTATTGATGGAGCAGGTAATGTTATCTCTAATACTTCATATGTATTCAATAATGTAGCTTATGGTACATCAGGTGCTGCAGATGCTGCTAAAGCTACTTATGATG
>QNAH01000003.1 GCA_003641425.1 Candidatus Zixiibacteriota bacterium | reverse complement strand
CGCATCTGGCCGGATTCCCTAAATGTGATGAAAAATTATCGATAGATATATCTTCTGAGGAATACCGGGATTTGAGCGTAAATCTTTCCTACAAGTTTTAGACCAGAACTTACCTGTCCGATAATATTATATTCTTGACATCGATATTGAATTTCGAGGGGTCGATAATGCGGATTATTTTTTTACTGCTGTTTTCCGGTGAGGACAGGTCATACTCGATGTACTTCGAGTAAGGTCCCGATTTGTCTCCGATCACTCGTACCACCGGCCGGGATAATTTATTTTTGTTGGTTTTGTTGACAACGGCCAGTTTATCGCCTGTCAGCAGAACCATTGTTCCGGGCGGATAGATGCCGATGATATTGATAAACAGTTTCATCAGGAAATCATCGAATTTGATACCCATCTGATACATCATCTTTCTCAGCACTTCATCGGGAGGAATCGGTTTCTTGATATAGACGCGTCCCGAGTTGAGCGCATCGAAGGTATCGGCAATCGATACGATTTTCGAGAAGAGATTGGTGGGGCGCGGGATGATCATGGATGGATATCCGGTATAGTCTTTATTTATATGATGCTCGAAGGCGACAGTGGCGGCTCGTGCGGCCTGGCGGCTGAACTGAAGATTGCGCAAAATTGTCTTAGCCCCGAGAATGGGATGCCGCTGCATCTGGATCCAGTCGTTTTCATCGAAGACATCCGGTTTCCTGATCAGGTCTTCGGGTAGTCTTATTTTGCCGATATCATGGAACAGGGCGGCAAAGCCAAGATCCGACAGGCGTTGACGGTCAAGCCCCAGTTTAAGACCGATAGTAAGCGAATAGACACAGACATTGGCGCAGTGAGCGTATGTGTACTCATCAAAATCCCGGATATTGGTCAACTCTATCAGCGAGCATTCATCCTCGGAAATCTGATCGATAAGCGAATGAACCACCCGACGGGCCTTGGAGATATCTATTTCTTTATCATGGGCGGCCCGCGTCATACTGTCTTCGACGAGCGATATGGCCCTGAAAAAAGTTACCCGTGCCGCGCGTCGCATGAATTTTCTTTTTTCTTCGGTGAGGACCGACCTTTTTTCTTTTTTCTCGACCGCCAGAAGGGTAATTCCGGCGATTCCAAGTTGGGTCAGACGGTTGGCGACTTCCTCGCGGTTACTGTTCTGCCTGTCAAGACTGTTGATCAGGTAAACAAATTTGTCGATTTGCCGGTTGTCCAGTGAATCATCAAAGGTTACGCCGCCAACGCCGACCTGGTGCAGGGCATCGATGACGACTCGTGCCCGTACCATGCCTTCGCTGTCGAATTTGACCAGTTTGTCGTGGACGAATATTCTGCCGTCGATGACCTTCACCGTAATCTTTCCATGCACATCAACAAGTCTCCGAAAGGACACATAGAATCGCGATGATTGCGTCTGGTAGGTGGCATTATTGGCCTCGACGTACTGTGCCGTCCGGAATAGAATAAAAAAGGAATTTATAAAGGTAATTTCATCTTTGCCGGCTATATCAATCCTTTTATCTTCCTTACAGGTTTTTTCCATAATCAACTCGAGTATTTAATTTCTCTTCTGATACGAAGTGCTTCACCGGCCATCCGTCGCAATCGCCTGCGCCATGAACGGTTATATTTTAAAAGCGCCTTTTCTGCTTTCTCCGACATATTTTGAGCCAGCGCCTTGAACGCCACCCGCTGGTAGAAATCTTTTACCTGGCTCCGGAACCAGCCCCGGCCCGAAATCAGGCTGACCAGATAGTTGACAGCATATTCACCACCCAGGTCTGACAATGAAAGGATCATCTGCTCCTGAATCGATTCGGCAAGCGATGCAAATCGATCATCATTGATTATCTTTATGATGGTCTTAAGACCCACTTCACCTGATAATTCAAGGATGGCATTGATCGCCGTCTGCCTGACACGCTCGTCATTGTCCCAGACCAACTCAAAAAACAGGTTAATATTCTCGCTTCCCTCTTCCCGGCACAATCCCACGGCGACCTGATAACGAACCCTCGCATCGGGGTGAGTGATGGCTTTTTCCAGATACGGCGCCGTTTCGCCGGTACCGATCCGAGCCAGAACAGCGGCCGTATTCCTGACAACAAACCAGCGTCGGTCAAAAATACCTTTGGAAATGATATCAACATGTTCACGGCCGTGCTGGACAAGGAAATCGCAAATCGCCTCGCGGTGATGACGGAATTCGAGAACACCGAGCAGATCGGTGACGGTGGAAAGCGATTCCCATCCGAAATGACTCAGATAGGCAATTACATCCTCACTCTTGATCGATGAATCTTTGTTGAGGGCATCGGAAAATTGTGACAATTTTTCCCACCCTCCGGACATCACAATAGCTGAGTTAATCCGTTCCTGAAATCTCTTATCCGGAGTCTTTATCCTTTTTCCGGCCTCCTGGAGACAGTCAATTATTTTACCGGCATCAACAAGATTGCTTTGCCTGATAAACTCGGACTGTATTTTTTCGGCCAGGACTACAACCTCGGAGAAATCCTGAAATTCACTTTCCTGGTAAAGCATCTCGTTGAGGAGGTCGATCGTATCGGTAAAGATATCGAACTTCTCGTCCTCATCGATAAGTTCCCGGACACGCTGGAGTTCTTCCTTTTCAAGGGTAAACGATTCGTTCAATATCAGGGTGGTATCGGGTAAAGGTGATCCTTTGCCAGCCGATTCAGAACTCACACTCGACGAACGCTTGCGGGATGGCATGAATCCAGCGGGAAGATTTTCCATGACGGGCAGACCCGCAATTGCTGAGAAATTATCGGCCTCGTGGTTATCTTCATGCATCATCCCTTCATCATCTTCTTCATCATCGTCGAGGAATATGGCCGAGTACTGGATTTTACCGGAGTCATCATAAGAACCCGGTTTTATAATCGCATCCTTATCGACACAGGACTCCTGAATCAGGAAATCACCTTCATACTCTCTAAGAGCGATATCCTCGAGGGTGGCATATTTAAAACCATCTATCTCGGCCTGCCAGAAAAGAGCCACCAGGTCCTCGGCGCCCGGTTCTTTATTTATGTACGATTTAATCGCTCCGAAAAAGGTCTCGGCTTCCTTGTAGTCGAAATCCTCGCTAAAAGATATTTCGGTAATACCGGCACTGTGAAAAATTTCGCCCAGCGCATCTTCGGAGGAGTCGTCATCATAAACCACATCGCCGCCATAGATAATCTGACCGGCACTTATGGTAAAGACAAGTTTTTTGTATTCTTTAATAATATCCGTGAAACGCTCTTTGAAGGATTCTTTCATACGTACCGGAATGGGATTGCTTTCCGGGTACACAGAAACAACCTTAATGGTCTTCATTAAATCGATCAATATCCGGGCGATATCCCCAGAATTTTCGGTCGATAGTTTTTTTGATTTTTTTTCTTCGTCCATCGCAGATATAGTTTCCTAAGTACTTTATCGGCAAAAAGTTAGAAGGATTTAGATATATCAGTGATATTGTTTCGGATTAAGCTATTGAGGAGTAAAGACTTAAGGCCCCCGTAGAAATCTGCGGGGGCGTCCAAATATTATTTACAGAGTATTGATTTTGTCTCTTCCCTTTTTTACCGTTTTGGTAGCATTTCGGGAATCAAAAACCAATTTGGATCTGTCGACAATCCATTGATAGTCATAGTCGGTATGATCGGTCAGGATAACGGAAATATCCATTTTTTTCATAAGGGCCGTCGTCAGTTTGCTGGAGCGGTGAGTGTCACTATTCCAACGGATCTGCGGCACATAAGGATCATTATAATATATTTTGGCTCCGTCTTTTTCCAGGAGTTTGATAACATCCAGCGCCGGTGATTCCCGCATATCCTTGATGTCCCTTTTATACGCGACGCCGAGAATCAAGATCTTTGCACCATTGACCGAACGGCCATATTGATTGAGCTGTTTTCTTATTCGTTCGACGACATATTCCGGCATATGCGAGTTGATATCTCCGGCCAACTCGATAAAACGGGCATAGTAGTTCAGGCTTTTCAGTTTCCATGACAGATAATGCGGATCGATCGGAATGCAGTGTCCGCCAAGACCGGGGCCGGGATAGAACGGCATAAACCCGAACGGTTTGGTAGCGGCGGCATCGATTATCTCCCAGACATTCAAACCCAGGCGATCGCACATCAGCGCCACTTCATTGACCAGGCCAATATTGACCGAGCGGAAAGTATTCTCGAGCAATTTGACCATCTCGGCCGCTTTGGTCGATGACATCGGAACGGCAGTATTGATTATCTGCTCATAAAACACTTTGGCGACTTTGGTGCAACGCGGAGTGATTCCTCCGACAACACGCGGGGTGTTACCGGTCATAAATTTCTTATTACCCGGATCGACCCGCTCCGGGGAGAATGCCAGATAGAAATCTTTTCCGACCTTGAGGCCCGATTCCTCCAGAATCGGCAGAATCATATCTTCGGTTGTGCCCGGATAGGTGGTCGATTCCAGTATTATCAACATCTCTTTATGCAATATCTTGGTGATGGTATCGACGGCCGATAAAATATAGCTGACATCGGGATCCTTGGTCTTTGACAGCGGAGTCGGCACACATATTGAAATAGTATCAACTTTCTTCAATTTTTGAAACTCGTCAGTCGCGATAAGTTTTCCGGATTTCACCAGTTTCTTGACCGCTTCATCAGAAACATCGTCGATATCCGATTTGCCCGAGTTGATCAGTTTGATCTTGCCGATGGAAATATCATGGCCGATTACGGTGAAACCGGCCTCGCTAAATTCGACCGCAAGCGGTAAACCGACATAGCCAAGCCCGATTATCCCGATTTTGGCTTTTCGATTTTTGATTTTCTGAATTAGATTATTTATCATAATGCAACCCTAAATGGTTTTTGTACCTAATTTCTGTCTCCAGAAATCAACAGTATTTATTAATGTATCTTCCAAACTGTAACGACATGTCCAACCCAGATGTTTCTTTGCCCTGGTATTGTCGCCTTTCAATACCGGGATATCTGATTTTCTTAATCGGCTTCTGTCAACACGAACCTTAATCGGAACGAGAGCCAGTTTAAGCAATTTATCAAGAACCGTCTTTATGGCCACCGTCCGACCGGAACACAGCTGGTAAACATCGCCCGGGAAACCTTTCAGGGCCATAAGATAATACCCGTTGGTTATATCACGGACATCGGACAGATCGCGACGGGCCGACAGATCACCCACCGATATAATCGGTTTGACATCGCCTCTTTCGATCGCGGCGATTTGTTTGCAGAACGATGGGACGACAAAGGTTTCGCTGTGCCGTGGTCCCGTATGATTGAACGACCGGGAAATTACAATCGGCAATCCGTGATGATTGACATAATAATTTGCCAGGTATTCCGCCGCCGCCTTGGAGATACCATAGGGAGAGTTGGGATTAAACTCCTGCGTTTCGGTCAGGACCTTATTGGTCGGTTTGAATTTCCCATAAATGTCGGCAGAACTGGTGAAAATGACTTTCCTTAGACTTTTCCCGCTGTTTCGGGCGGCCTCGAATATGTTCAAGGTACCTGTAAAATTGACATCATAGGTTTGCCTTTCAAGGGCAAATGATTTCCCTACGGACGATAAAGCGGCCAGGTGGAATATAAAAACTGGTTTTATCGAGGTTATATAGCGACCGACTTTATCCTCTTTGACGATATCGAAACGGTCGAGATTGATCTTGCCCGACAGGTGTTTGATATTGTCTTTTTTCTCGCCGGGAGCAAGAAAACCGTAAACATCATATCCTTCGGCGAGTAACAGCTCGGCCAGGTATGATCCGGCAAAACCGGCAATACCGGTAATAATTGCTCTACTTTTTCGACTCACTTAGTTTTTCCAGATCGCTATTGACCATCATTTGGACCAGTTTTTCAAAGCTGACTTCAGGTTCCCACCCGAGTTCCTTTTTTGCCCGGGAGGCATCGCCGAGCAGATGATCGACTTCGGCCGGGCGGACAAAACGGGGATCGGTGACGACATAATCATGATAATCCAGATCGACATAGCCAAAGGCGGTTTCCACGAAATCTTTGACAGAGTGGCTCTTGCCGGTGGCGATAACATAATCGGTCGGGTCATCGCGCTGAAGCATCAGCCACATCGCCCGGACATAATCGCCGGCATATCCCCAGTCGCGTTCGGCGTCGAGATTTCCCAGCGCCAGTTTATCGGTCAGACCAAGTTTGATCCGCGCGACACCATCGGTAATCTTACGGGTGACAAATTCCAGTCCGCGGCGCGGCGATTCATGATTGAACAATATCCCCGATGTTGCCGGGATATTGTAACTCTCGCGGTAATTGACCGTAATAAAGTGCCCGTAAACCTTGGCCACTCCATACGGGGACCGCGGATAAAAGGGGGTATTTTCGGTCTGCGGCACCTCTTGTACTTTGCCGAACATCTCCGACGACGAGGCCTGATAGAAATGAATTTTTTTGTCCAGCAGACGGATCGCTTCCAGGAGCCGCGTCACCCCAAGCGCATCGAATTCACCGGTCAAAAGCGGTTGGGTCCACGAGGTCGGCACGAACGATTGAGCCGCCAGGTTGTAGATCTCGTCCGGTTTGGCTTCCTCCAGCACATTCACCAGCGAGAGCTGATCGAGAAGATCGGCCTGCAACAGATTGATTTTGTCGCGGATATGTTCGATCCGCTCGAAAGATTCGGTCGAAGCGCGGCGCACGACGCCATAGACGTCGTATCCTTTTTCCAGAAGCAGTTCGGCCAGATAGGAACCGTCCTGTCCGGTTATTCCAGTAATTACAGCCCGCATAATATGCTCCCCCAAAAAACTATAAGATTTAAGTTCGAATATAAGAAGTTACAATCTATTGGGCAAATGGTTTCAGGGGGGGGGAAAGAGAGTCTTGATAATTAAATCTATATTGGGATTAATATCCGAAAATTCCTCTGCTCCTCACACCAGCTTCAAATACGGGATGGCATTGGTGTTCAAATCCGAGGGGCCGTCGAGCTTATAGCGCATATAACCCGCGGCCGCGATCATTGCGGCGTTGTCGGTGCAAAGATCGGGGGGAGGAAAATAGAAGTCAATTTTCTTATTCGACAGTTTTTTCAGCATCAAATCTTTCAGCCTGCTGTTGGAAGCCACTCCTCCGGATAATGTCACCGCCCCGATGCCGTATTCCTCAGCCGCCCTGACCGTCTTAACCACCAATACTTCCAGCGCCGCTTCTTGAAATGAGGCGGCGATATCGGCCCGATGAGCCTCCAGTTCCAAATCGGACAGATCGCGCACATGAAGCGCCACCGCCGTTTTCAGGCCGGAATATGAAAAATCAAAACTGTTCTCTTTGATCACTCCCCGCGGGAAACGAAAATATTTCCGATCGCCGACTTTTCCCAGCCGGTCGATCTCGGCCCCGCCCGGGTATCCCAGCCCCAGCAGTTTGGCCACTTTATCATAGGCCTCACCGACAGCATCATCTTTGGTCTGGCCTAGTAGTATATATTTTCCGAATCCCTCGACCAGCACCAGCGAAGTATGTCCTCCGGAGATTATCAGGGTCAGATGTTTATCGGGGAGATTTTTATGCATTATAAAATTGGCCGCAATATGCCCTTCGAGATGATTGACAGCTACAAACGGTTTGTCATACCCGTAGGCCAATCCCTTTCCGAAATTAAGTCCCACCAGAAGCGCGCCGACCAGCCCCGGGCCATAGGTGGCGGTTATCAGGTCGATATCTTCCGGCCCGATACCGGCTTTGGCCATCGCTTGCTCGAATACCGTCACAACCGCCTTAAGATGTTCCCGGCTGGCTATTTCAGGCACCACTCCGCCGAATCCCGCGTGCACAAGCTGGCTCAGGATTATATTCGAGAGAATTTCCTCGAAATCCCTGACGACGGCGACTGATGTCTCGTCGCAGGATGTTTCTATACCCAGAGTAATCATCGTATTTCAGATATCTTTACGGAATCAACCGATTTCCCGATAAGGGAAATAGTCGGGGGAAGAACCACCTGAACAGGTATATATCCGCCGCTGTCGGTCAGGATATAGTCGGCTATCACCGATATTTTTCCGACCGTCAGGCTGTCGATCGATTCGGCCTGTCCTGATACTTGAACCTCGACGACAGACGGTGTGATATCGAATTTTTTAAGCAGCGGGGCGTTGATAAGACTGACCTCGACACCGGGGAACACTTTTCGCCGCACCGGCCCGATTGTAACATAAACTGTTACCGAATCCGGATCGAAAGTAATTCCATAGACATCGTTGGAGGAAAGAGCGAGTTTTTTGGAGAAACTATTCCGTGCGTTATCGAGTACCAGTTCTTCGGTTTCAACAAATTCCATGGCGGCAATCTGACGATTTGATCCGGATACACTGACCACATTGGGGACCAGCGAATCGCTGTCATAGACAGCGTATCCTTCATCGGGCACGACAACCAGGCGTGATTTAACCGGCAATTCTTTGTCGGCCTTTCGGTCGCAGATAAAATATATCTCGCGGGGCGAGATAACATCGATCAGACTGACCTTATCGGCATTCACCAGACTGAGATTGGTACTGGAAACATCGACTTTAAACCGACCGGAATGACTGCGGTCGGCGACCAGTCGCAAACCTCGTTTTTTCCAGTCGGTTCTCAGCAGGACCTTGCCGCTGGCCGAGACCAATACCGTTATCGAATCCGGATACGGTTCGGTCAGCACCAGGTTTTCATCAATATCCACCTGTGTCAGAGGCAAAGCGTACTGGTGCTGGTATACCTTTTCGGTGGCGACATGAAACCACAGCAGGACGGCCAAAACGACCGCCGCCAGTTTCACCCATAAATTGTCGAACATTCCCGGTAATCTCATCATTTACTTGATACGGCCAGCGGTTTGCCGTAACTGATTTCCCCATTGTCAATTCTTAATGAAAAGCCGCAATTGGGATTGGTACATACCCAGGCCTTATACATGATCGTGGCGCCGTCGCGGCCGTAATCAGAGAGCGGCAGAAGGCGGCCCTCATTACACTTCAAACATAATGGAAATTCAAATTCTGACATACTCCACCCTTCTATCTTCTTTAATTCTCCCTGTTCTTCAATATTGTCAGGCGATCCAGGCGACCGCTTAAATTATGCTCTATGATAATATCCGATCTGGCGCCGTTATACAGATGGAACGGGTGTATCTCCTGCGGGTGGTCGACAGCCACCTCCAGATCAGGCTTTTTTGAAAGGTATTCGCCGTTTTGCCCCCAGAAAAACTGGAGCTTACCTTTGCCGTCGGAAAAAACGAGATCATTCAGATTATCGCCGTTATAATCGGCCGTCCATTCCAAGGCGACTTCCACCGTCGGCTGAGGATCATCAAAATCGAACCTGAATTCGTATTTCATCCGTCGTGCCGGTTCATCACCGGGCATACCGTTATCCAGCGGATATATCAGCAAATGCAAATCGGCTTTTTTCATCAAAAACATCTTGGTCGCCGCCAGGGCTCCCAGTTCCACAGCCGGCACAACCATATCGAAACGACCATCCCTGTCATAATCACCTATCATCAGATTACAATGCGAATCGGACAGGGTGATTTCCTTCACCGCCACATCCCTGATACGACCCTGGGAATCGGCCATGTGTATCCTTATTTTTGTCTCGGTGTTGGTTATGCCGCCCGATGTGTTGGATACGACCGCATCAAGGCTGCCATCGCCGTTACAGTCGGCCAGAAGACTCTCATGATAACCGCGACTGTTGACCGGATAAAAATCGACTTCGACATCGGGGTCACTGGCAAAATTACCGCTTTGATCCTGGAAAAAACAGCACACCTTTCTGTCCCATAATAAATAGATATCATTGGCACTGTCCCCATTACCGTCGGCGACATAAATGTCGGCCAGGCTGATAATGAATTCAATATTATTCCGGCCTCGGAATCGCCTAAGTCCCTTCTGTGTGTTTCTCCCTATAACCGGGGCCTCGATCTGGTTCAGAATACCGTAAGAGCCGTCGTCGCCCTGCTCAAAGATGGCGTACCCTCTGGAGTTGGGTATGATTATTTCGGGTCCGGCCTGAGAATTAATATCGAATAAAAACGGCTCCACGATAATTCCGCTGAAATACGGGATCGAATATATGGTCCTGTGACGGACCACCTGCTCCGGGGTCGAGAAGCCGACATTGGGCGTGAATCTGATGACACTCACCCTCTCGGCCTCGATCAAATAGATTTCGGCAAGACCGTCACCGTCGATATCGGCAACATCGATTTGAGACGCACTCTTGGGAAGGGGACTCAGATAATCGGCAATCGTCCGAAAACCGGATGATCCTTTCTGAAGATACAAACCGATATACCTGGTCTCGAAATCATCGATAGGCGAATAGATAACGATAATATCGGTATAGCGGTCACCGTCAAAATCAGCGGTTACATAATCATAGATGTCACCTTCGACTTCCAGAGTGTAGATATCGAAAAGATCCTGATCCGCGGCACCGGCAATAAGCCATGCCGATATCACCATGCAGAAGACAAGAATGAATATGTATAGGATTTTTCTCATAATCGTGGTTATATATTAAATTCCGCCTTATCAATATAATCTGATAAAAATAATAAGAAAATATATCCCCCGGTTCAAATAAAAATTGAGAATAAAACCGCCCGGAAAATCAAAGCGCCGGATTTTTATACCAAAATCGGGTCAGCCCCCGGTCAGTAGCCAGCCAGATATAATCCCCCTCGAACAACAGGTCCCTGACATTGTTGGATATCAAGCCGTCATCCACGGTAAAAAGCTGATTATGCGGTTTCTCACCGTTGAAGAGAAGAAGCAGACCGGATCCGGTTGCGACCGCCGTGAGAGTATCGTGGACAGCCACGGCGCGGACACCGCCGTACAGACCGATTTCGGGATAGGTCTCGATTTTCGCCGTTTCAAGATTTATCGAGGCCAACTCATTGTCACCGGCCACCCACATTTTTCCCCCGGTATTGACCAGATCATTTATCACCCAGAATCCATTCAACTCGCCGGCCGTAAGACGGCCAAGTTTGTTTTTGTCGATATTCCAGCGATATATCCCATCATCGGTACCGATCCAGATATTACGGCCGGAGCTTTCCAGGCAGATTACTGTCGCCGACGGCATCATCACACGGGCAACCTGCCCCGAGCTGTCGAAATTCAAATCGACGACCCCGAGCCCGAATTCGGTTCCCGCCAGCAGGTAATTTTCGAAATTGAAGACACACAAAATCTGATCATCGGGAATTCCCGCATGGCGCGAAAGGCGTTCGACAAATTTCTTTTCTTTCCGATCGATTATCCAGACACCGTCGTCGGTGGCGGCGAATATTTTCTCCTCACCGGCATATATGTCAAAGACGCTGGCTCTCAGGAATCGGTTATTATCACTGAATTCGATATAATCGAATTCATTTTTTTTTAAATCGTATGCGGTCATGCCGGTACGATAGGCGCTGTCGGTCAATCCGCCCATCCAGAGAACCCCATCACTGACAGACAACGATGTGATATCGGCATACAACGGCCCGAAGGGCAATAATTTAATATGCCTGCTTTCTATATCCGACCAGGCCGCACCTAACCCCCAGATTCCGATCCAGAGGTTGGCCCAGTTGTCATCAACAATATCGGTTATTTTAAACTCGCGGGCGTAATCATCGACAAGATATCCGCTTGTCATGTAATTGTACCCCCATGGTGCAAAATAAAAAGGATCGGGATCAAGATGCCGCACCTGTGACTCATCAGGGGGAAAATCATTAATGGGCCGCCATTGTTTTATCGACGCACTGTATTCATAATTTCCAAAATCGGTTTTAACCCAGAGATTCTCTTCGTCGAACGAAACCCTCACCTCATATATTCGACGATCATAAAACCCGTCGATCGACGTCAGCGGATCCGCCCACCGTTTGTTAACTTTATCGTACCGGGTTATCCCATGAGTTGTTCCAAAATAGACATACTGGTACCCGACTGCAATCGATGATATATAGGAGAAATTCGAGTAATTTACGACCAGATCAGTATATAAACCGGCCTCAACGGGGCCGGTAAACAACAATGATAGAAGAATCAATATAATTGATAATTTCAGCCGGGTCATTTAGTATCCGCCAAATTTGCTCAGAACCGCCCGCGTCAGCAGAGCCGTTCCAAAATACATACTTCTTTCATCTGCAATAAATTCGGGGGAATGCCATGGTTTGTTGGCGTGAATTTTATTATTCCTGACGCCCAGCCGGAACATGGCACCCGGAACCTTCTGCAGAAAGAATGAAAAATCCTCACCGCCCATCGTCTGCGGCGTCTCCCCCACCTTCCTTCTGCCAAAAAGCCGGGTATAAGATTCTTCGATAATTTTATTTGCCGCGGCATGATTAACCATGACCGGATACCCGGCCTCGATGGAAAGCTCGTATTTGGCGCCGCGGGCGCGGCAGACGCCGTCGAGGGTCCGTTTAATAAGGCGCGGAATCAATTTCCTGTTGTCTTCATTAAGCGTTCTGGCCGTTCCGCTCAATTTTACCCTGTCGGCAATAACGTTCCGCGCAGTTCCGCCCTCGATCGAACCGAAAGTTATCACCGCCGGCCGCATCGGGCTCGTCTCACGCGATATTATTTTTTGTATGGATTCTATAACCTCGGCGGCAACCGCAATGGCATCGACGGCATTATGAGGAACGGCGGCATGTCCCCCGACACCGATTATGGTAATATCGAAATCGGTCACCGCGGCCATAGTGGCTCCGTCACGGATCGAGATCCGCCCGGTGGGTACGGTTGGATCGGTATGCAGGGCAAAGATCATTTTGACCTCGGGATCTTCCAGCACACCTTCCCGGATCATTCTTTCCGCTCCGCCCGGCGGTTGCTCCTCCGCCGGCTGAAAGATAAACTTGACACATCCGGGTATTTGTTTTTTTATCCGGTTCAAAACAGCGGCGGTACCCAGAGCGGTTGCCATATGAATATCATGCCCGCAGGCATGCATGACGCCATTATTCTTCGAGATGAACGGCAGATTTGTACATTCGACAATGGGAAGAGCATCGATATCGGATCTAATGGCAACGGCCGGTCTATTTTGCGGATTGATCAGCCCGAGAACACCTGTTTTCATCTTCAACGGACGGATTTTAATTCCAAAGTTCCGCAATTGCTGTTTGATATATCTTGTCGTCTCGAACTCCTGATCAGACAGTTCGGGATGCCGGTGAAGATGACGGCGTATTTTTACCTGATGCGGAAATATTTCTTCCGCCAGCCGTTTGATTTCTCCCTCAGAAATTTTCATTTTGTTAGTTGAATATTGCCTGTAATTTTATCATTTCAGCCGGTTTCGTGCCCGGCCGTGATCTGTCTCTGCATTGCTTTTTTTTCTGCCGAATGCTTGTACTTATTGGCAAAAAGGTGGGCCAGTCGCAGCGGTTCGGGCATCCGGTAATCGGTGAGGCACTCGATAATAATATCAAATGCATCCCGAATGGTGCACATGTGTCCGGGAGAGATAAATATCGGTTTTACATTTTCTTTTGTACGGTACACAAACCCGCTTTCGACATCGGAGATAAATAATGATGAACACCCGCCCTTTTCCTGGGCCGGCCGGCGATAATCACCGGCCAGACATCTTCTGGCGCACCCGATCGACGGAATACCGGTAATCAGGCCCAGATGAGATGCCATGCCTATTCCACGTGGATGGGCCAGACCATGGCCCGGATATATGACTACATCGGGTCTTGTTTTCAAACGCCCGAGGGCTTTTAATATGACCGGCCCCTCGCGAAAAGCCAGCAAAGCCGGAATATACGGGAATTTGGCCTCGGCTTCGGCAATCACTCTTTCATAATTTGTCATATCGGGACATTTCAGGGTCACCGCAGCTGCGTAAAGACGATTGGTCTTGTTATTATAAGCCGTATCAACCGCCGTAACCAATTGGGGCGTACCAATAGACTTCGACACATTTACATGCGGTTGTAGTTCATATTGCAGTTTGACCGCTTCATTAGGATTTTGAGACCAATCATGTAAAGGTTGAAAATCCAAACCCTATCCCTCGATCCCAATCACAGGACTCCTTTAACTCAGAAAAATCATACAATAATATGATTTGAATTAGTCTGACCGCCGATATGTCCCTAAAACTACTTGCGACAGAGGCATTTCGGCTACAATTAATTAACGATATTTTTCTATTTTTGTCAAATCCTATAACCACCGCCGCCCCGCTTTTTATACATAAAAGATAAGACTGAAAAGAAATCTTTTTTATTGATTTATAAGGCACCAAATGCAAAATTAAGACCATGAAGATTCTGAAAGTAATTGTCTTACTGCTTTTATTTGCTACCCCGCTAAAGGCTGAGGGATTTCATCGCTTTTCGGCAGGTCTCAACACCGGATATACAACGTTGCTGGGCGGAACTCCGCCGTGGTACACTGTCGAAAATACATACGGCCTGAAATTCGATACTCATCTCAAAAATAACTGGCGGCTGGGTATCGGCTTTTCAAAATGCAAAATATATGATGATTCTTCGGCCGACAATGAGTTCAAATTCGGATCGGATGACGCCACGCGCGGCAGAAGCTGGAATGGGTATGATCTGTCCATGTTTCTTGACTACCGACTGATGCCGTATAGCAGTCGATTTTCCGTCGGAGCCGGTTTCGGAGGCGGAATATCAGTCTGGAAAATCTCCGACGCCGATACCGACACGACTCTGAAAGCAATCGGCGAGAGGGGCGAAACGGTGGACCTGGCCGCCACCGAAATCATACTTCTGTCAAGGCTTGGCGCGGAATATCGGATCCACCCGAGATTCAAACTGGGTTTGGATTTATATGCGAATTATCTGACCGGGGCAGGCCTGGAGTTCGATCAGGTTTTTGAAGATGATCTGAGCAAATGGCAGATCAAGGTTGCAGCCAACCTGACATATATGTTCGGCATGGGGGACGGACCCGGTGGATGGAAATCGGGAAGATCGCGGGAAGTAATCATGCAACCGGTTTATGAAACCGATAAACATGTCCCGCAGCCACAGGAAATCGTAATCCCTGTGGAGAAGAGGGCCGATGCCGACGGTGATGGTATTCCTGATTTCAGCGATGATTGTCCGGAAACTCCCAGCGAAGCTTATGGAATGGTCGATTTGAGAGGCTGCCCGGTCGATGTTGATTGTGATGGTGTCCCCGATTATCTCGACAATTGCCCCCGAAATCGCCTGGGGGCGCTGGTCGATGGTTACGGTTGTCCGACCGACGGCGATAATGACGGCGTTCCCGATGGACTCGACAATTGCCCCGATTCCGATTCGGGTCTGGCCGTGGACCATAACGGATGTATCGACCTTTCGGTTCTCGAAAAACCGGTTATTTTGAATATAAAATATCAATCAGGCTCGTTTGAAATCGATCGGGCAACCAAAGAGATATTGAACGGAATTGCCCGTATTTTGATCAAGGCGCCGGGAGTAAGGACCGAAATCAACGGATATACGGACAATATCGGTACTTCCGAGGCCAATAAGGGCCTGTCTCAAAAGAGAGCCAACCGGGTTCGGGATTATCTCGTAAATATGGGCGTCGATAAAGGCCGTTTGACTCCTGTTGGACGTGGCGAGGCCAATTTCATAGCCTCCAATGATACCAGGGAAGGGCGGCAGAAAAATCGACGCGTGGAATTGGTCTTTTTTATACAATAAATTAATATATCTTGGCTTGATTTTTTCGCAAAGAATGAATATCTTTGCGGCAACCACCTAAGGGTAATACATTAAGATTTGGAACGATGAAAGGAAGCATATCGGGGACGTGCGCTTGGAAGCAATCGATGATATCCAGACAAATATCTATATGTCCCAGATTTCTAATGCCGGGTACTCTATTACATTCTGAAGATACGATGAATATTGAAAAGAAAGGTTTATTTTAGATAAGCATAAACTGTCGCAGGGAAATAAATGCATTTTTATATTGCTTTTTTTAAGCGACTTTAGTAAATTTGCCGTCTAAAATGCGCAAGGCTATGAGAATCTTACTGATTACCCAACATTTCCCTCCCGAGCGGGGGGCCGTTCGCAGGCTATTTGAATTTGCCTCGCATTTCAAGGATAATGGTCATGATGTGACTATTTTAACGGCCATGCCCAATTATCCCGACGGTATCGTTCCGCCCGAATATAAGGGCAAATTCTATCACCGCGAGGTAATCAATGGCATCGATATCCGGCGAACATGGGTTCTGCCGGCATCCAATGCCCAGCCCAAAAAGCGAATGATCGGCTTTCTTACCTTTCTGACAACTGCAATAATTAACAGCTTTCGCATAAAGGGAAAATTCGACCTTATTCTGGCATCATCCCCGCCTGTCACCTCGGCCGCTCTCGGCTATATTATAAGCCGGTTCCGAAGGACTAAACTGGTTCTCGAGATACGGGATCTGCAACCCGAATCGGGCGAGCAATTCGGAAATCTTAATAAATCAATCTTTACCCGGGTTATCGGGCGTATGATGAAATTTCTGTATCGGAAGGCAAATCATATTGTCTGCGTTACCGAGGGGATCGAAAGCTGGATGTCCAAAAATGGAGTCGAGCACAATAATCTTACAACGATCAAATCCGGTGTCGGTTATGATTTCATAAACAGCCATTCAAACGGTATCAGAAAAAAATACGGCTGGGAAGATAAATACCTGATCATGTTCAGCGGGACTCTTGGGTGGGTTCGCCCCCTGGAATCGATTATCGAGTCGGCCCGACTACTGGCTGATGAAAAACAGTTTCATTTTGTCTTTGTCGGTGATGGACAGAAAAAATACTCCCTTGAAAAACTTGCCCGGCAGTATCAATTGGATAATATCTCATTTATCGGCCTGCAACCGCTTTCACAAATTCCATTTTATTTGAAATCGGGTGATGTTTTGGTGGAATGTCTCAAAGAAGTCCCTGTCGCAAAAGTTGCTCTTCCTACCAAAATATTCGAATATATGGCGGCAGGACGACCGATTGCATTCGGCTCCTATGAAGGTGAAACGACCAGGCTGCTCGAGAAAGCCGGCGGGGCGCTGACATTTTCACCGCGAAATCCGGAACAACTGGCAAGTATTATCCGCTCGCTTTATAAAAAAGAAATCGATGGTGACGAGCTCGGCCGAAAATATCATGAGTACGTAAGCAATAATCATTCACGCGATAAATGGGCCGGACGCTATATGGATCTTCTCGATAAAATCGAGACCTCCTGAGTTCTATTCCCAAAATATAATATCGCCTATTTACACAGGCTATGGATGTGTCCGTCAAAAACCTGCCGGATTAAGTCGAGTTCTTCGGGAGTGAAAACAATGACGGCCATTCGATCCGATGGTACCAACGATAAATCGATATCACCGATATGCCGGTATTCTCTTTCCGGTGTCCAGTGACCCTTTGTCCCGATACTCTGGAAATACGGCTTGTCATTATCCTCGAGATATTCATACATCTCCGGATTGCCGTAAAAGACCTTCCTAAGGCCGATAGTATCGGCATAATCTTTATGTATCGCGATACCATAAGGCTCGATTGTCATCTCCCGGTACCGAGCCCGCCATTTCATCAGCCCGACCGCACCGCCCGGCGCAAGAGATGAAAACGCCACTGCCGGCCACCCCTTACGATAATGCCTGACCGACGGCCGAATCTTCTGCTCGGTTAATATTCTTTTTAAGGTATGTAATCCGCTTCGGGGATACACTGACCTCGAATTTAACACGGAATTGTAATACTCAAAATACGATTCGCCCGGCCATCGCGAATTGGTCGCTTTGGTCCAGTGAATCAAATAGTCATCGAGCAGATCATCTATTTTCAGATTTATATTTTCTTTGCTGATATTTATGCGGCAATGATGGGCAGTATTTCGATATTCGACGATGAAATCATTATTGATCTCTTTGCCGCGACGGCGAGCTGTCTCGATCAGTTTTTCCAGATTACCGCCGGGACGAATCGACACCGGGTAAATAATATCGGCATCATCGATGATACCCCCGTCACGAATCTGATCGCAATTATTATCGGCCGTATTATTCATAATCACCCATTCGCATAATACCGCCTCTAATCTGAATTGCCTGATGATTTCATTTTTGAATTTATCGGAGTTCACGCCGCCTTCAATCGGAAGGTAAATTGTCTGATTGGCTTTAGTGATCGATGCCAGGAATAAAACCATCTCCCATGATTTCATCCCTGTGGAAGTCAGAAGTCTGCAGTCCCGGGAAGCCGCATGCATTAGGGCCCGATGCGAGTTTACAATCCAGGGATCATTTCCGATCGGCCTCAATCCCTGACGAGAATTCAGGATGACGACTTTTTTATGCTTCATATTTTTTAATACCGGCAGTATTATATATGTTATCGTATGGTTCCCGGGGACGCAATCACAAATATTAAAATTATATATCAGACTAAAAGGATGGAATAGGGGGATAAATTTCAGATCATATCAATCGAACTTAATAAATTCAATCGACCCGCAACCTCAACCTGTTGCCGGTCATTCTATTATACGATATAAGCCGGTAAGGTCCGTTGTCCGGGAGCAATTTGAGAATACTGTAAATCGTTAATATAGCTTGACCAGATTTGTGTTGCTGTAATAAAAAGTCAGAATATCATCGAATTTGCGGCCCGCGCGCGACATCCCTATCGCGCCGCACTGACACATCCCGACACCATGACCGTAGCCGCTCCCGATCAATTCCACCATTTCGACTTTGCCGTTTCCGTTTTTCTTGAGTTTGACCGAGAATCTGGCCGACTGCAAAATCATCTCGGGATTCGACGAACGTTTGAATACCCAGCGGATTTTATCCCGCCCGAGATCATAACTTCCCTTGTCGGTCTGCACCGTCAGCTCTGAGATGCGCCCCCCGGGAGTGTACGACTTGATGTACATATCGGTAATGTCGCCGATACGGATCACTTTCCCCCGTTCCGACGAAAGGTATTCTTCGATACGCATTCTTAATTGTTCGGCAGTATATTTTTCTTCCCAATTGTAATATTTCGACCATGAACAGAAGCCGCTGTCATTGACGGCCCGCAGGTACGGTTCCGATTTCTTGTCCCAGACCTCATCGATATCATCGGTATAGCCGCCGCAGGTCGAATGATAATAGGCATTGATAAGTTCATCGTTGTACTTGATAACATAACCTCGTGTCTGATCGATCGCTTTCGAGACCAGCGGTGTTTCGACTTCGACTCCGTGGTACACCTGATCGGTAATATCGGACTTCATATCATAAGGCTTATTCGGGTACTGTGCCAATCGGCTCATGGCATAGGTGCGCGCGGCGACCGCCTGCGCCTTGACAGCCTCGAATTCGGGTTCTCCGGCCCAGCCGATCTCCGGCGGGACCACACCTTTTAGATATTCATCCAGATGCACGATATTGATTAGTTCCAGGCTTCGCCCGTTGGGAATAACCTTGAACAGTCCGCGATAGCTTATATTATTGTACTGAAGCAAACCATTACGGCTGCGCGGAGTGATCATGACCTCGCCAAGCCGTTCACCGATCAAACTTCCCCGCACACTGATCGAGAGGAGACCTTTGTTTATTCTGACCGTGATCGGGTGCGACGCATAGTACACCAGGCTTTTACCGTCTTTCATGCATTCCACCGAGACCGGTTTATTCCCGGCAATCGACATCTCCGCGTTTCCCGATGCCACAAGAATACGCACAAACGGCAGCCGCACATAACTTCCCTCGGAACCTTCTCTGAGAGTCGGCACAACGCCGCATCCCCAGACAATGACAATAAGAAGAACCATCGTTCCCCAGCGAATAAAGTGCTTGATAAAATGGTTTAATGCATCTGATGTCGATATCTTCACATCATGTCCCTCAATACGCTTGTATTATCCGGCCGGCGATGCTGTTCGATAAGGCGCCCGTCACCTGCCGGGTCCCCGACGACAGAGAGTGTATTGTCATGGCTCCCAAGACGGCATAGCAAATCGCTTCGAGATAGTCCGGATCATATCCCAGATTTTTGACAGATAAAAAATCGATACCCGGTATATTTTCTTCTAATCGTTTCAATAAATACCTGTTTTTCAATCCGCCTCCGAATAAATATACTCGATCCAGTCTGTACCGGCGAATAATATTTTTTATCGAATGGGCTACTGCCGAGGCTGTAAGTTCGGCAGTCGTTGCCAGGACATCCTGTTTATTTATTCTCAGTTTTGCAGCGTTCTCAAGTATCTTTTCGACGAAGCGTTCGCCGAACCTTTCTCGTCCGGTCGAAGGGCCGAATTTGCCTTTCAGGAAACTGTCCGCCATCAAGATCGTTAAAAGCCTCCTTGAAATATTGCCCTTCGATGCCAGTTGACCGTTATTATCATAATTTTTCTTGAAGTATTGCCGGGCAATAATATCCATAAGCGAATTACCCGGACCGCAGTCGGCGGCCTGAGTCTTTTTTATCTGACCGCCCCCGGGAAACAAAAAATAGTTGGAGATACCTCCAATATTTATCAGGAGTCGATGTTCACGCCGGTCGGCAAAGAGATAATGCATGGCCGGTGAAGTTATCGGGGCACCTTCCCCGCCGCGGGCGATATCAGCCTGGCGGAAATCGGCAATCAAAGGTAATCCGGTTGCGGCCGCGATGGACTCGGGATGTCCCAGTTGTAAAGTCGCGCTTTGTTTTTTGTTGCCGATTTTTATTTTCCCCGGAAGATGCCGCACTGTCTGACCGTGCGAGGCGACCAGGTTTGCATTAAATTTCTTATCTTTCAGACTGCGGCGGAAGCGCTCGGTTTGAGTACCGTAAAACGCGCCAAGTTCCCTGTCCAATCCGATAAGATCATCGATGGAAGATATTCGATTGTTGATTGCATCATCCAGACGACGAAATAGATTGTGGGGGTACCTGACGGTTTTGCCGGCTATGAATTTTATGGACGGTTTTTTCGAGACGAGGTTTATTTTTACCGCGGCCAGATCGAGCCCGTCGGCCGATGTTCCCGAATTCAGTCCAATTATATTCAGGCACTTCCTGTCGAGCAGTTTT
The DNA here is from genome assembly GCA_003641425.1 of Candidatus Zixiibacteriota bacterium. GTDB lineage: Bacteria > Zixibacteria > MSB-5A5 > GN15 > PGXB01 > PGXB01. Next base: position 1,597 of record QNAH01000003.1, on the reverse strand, counting down.
TTCAGCATAGCTAAAAAATAACGGAAGATGTTAATTTCGATTTTATCCCGGATATTCTATCCAGCGATATTGTCAGTCTCTCATCGTCGATTTCACCGTCTCGATATGCCTGTTTGAAATGTGCAATGGCCGATTTGGCGGCATCGAAATCGGGCCCGAACAGCAGGATATCATGTCCGGCCTTAAACGCCCGCAAGGCCCGCTCGCCGTAGTTTTCCGATGCCCCGAAACTCTTCATCAGGAGATCATCGGAAATAGCCACTCCATCGAAATTCAGTTTTTCGCGAAGGAACAGGTTCACGATCACTTCCGATTCGGTGGCCATTCTGGAATCCAGTTTGGGCAGGAGAATATGAGTGCTCATCACCATATCCGCGCCGAGATCAATACCGGCCTTGAATGTAAGTGCCTCGCGATTCAAAAATGTCTGCAAGTCATAATCGGCGGTGGCCAGCTTGTGATGCGGGTCCTGACTTGCCGCACCAAGCCCCGGGAAGTGTTTGAGACAGGTCAGCAGTCCGATACGCCTGCAAATTTTAATCGTCTTCTCGATATAGGGAATGACATGGGCCGGGTTTTTCCCGAATGTACGTCCTCGCAGACATTCGTTTTTGTCATTCAGACCCAGATCGGCCACCGGCCCGAGAAGAAGATTGACGCCCAGTGAATGGATATAATATGCGGCCCGGCTGAATTGCTCGGCATAACTCTCAAGATCGGAACGGCTTTTGAATTTCGATGGTGATGGGTATTCGGCGGGGGCGCCGCGGAAACGGCAAACCCGTCCTCCCTCCTGATCGACCGCAATAAACGGCACCCGCGGAGAGACGGCATTGATATCCTTTATCAACCTTTCCGCATTGGCATGCGGATTACAGCTTTTCTCAAACAGGATCACACCGCCGATATTCTCTGAAACCATAAACTCCACAAAATCATCAGGCGGTTTTGCACCGTCAAAGCCGATTATAAACAATTGTCCAATACGCTCGATCATCTAAATCACACACACTTTGTTTTTACCCGAACCCTTGGCTCGGTACAGCGCCTGATCGACAACTGACAGAAGCTCCTCGTTCGGTTTCCCGTTTTCAGGGTAGGAACTGACTCCAACCGACACGGTCACACTCAATTCCGGAATGCCGTCACTGCCGCCGAAGGTCGATGTTTCAATCGACTGCCGGATACGTTCGCCGATACTGGCGACTTCATAGCTCGGTGTCTGCGGTAAAATAATCACAAACTCTTCGCCTCCGTAACGGGCAAATATATCCACGTCTCTTATACACTTCTTGACAACCATGGTAATATTTTGCAAAACAATATTGCCGACTTCATGACCATAAGTATCATTAAACTTCTTAAACCAGTCAATATCAATCATAATCAAAGATAACGGCAAATTATATCTTGCGGCCCGCCGTTGTTCCTCTTTCAGTTTCAGGGCAAAATAACGGTAATTAAATATACCTGTCAACTCGTCGGTAATAGTAAGTTCTTCCATTCTTTTATGCAGGGTGGCATTATCCAGGGCCATTGCACCGGAGCGCGCCACGACCGAGAGGATTTTAAGATCTTTTTCGGTGAAAGCACCGGT
>QNAH01000002.1 GCA_003641425.1 Candidatus Zixiibacteriota bacterium | reverse complement strand
TAATACAGGCTGGCAGGATTTATATGATACAATTTGATTCAGAAAAATCACACGAGATTGCGACGTCGCTTATGGACCGTCATAGACGGCCATTCGCTCCTCGCAATGACGTTTTAACGGGTTACCTATAAGTAATAAAAAAAACGAATCCCCTCACTGCCAGCGAAGGCCCGACGACGTGCCCTGTTGTTTCTCGAAATGGTTTTGTAAACCCTACTCGTGATTGTTCGGGGGTTCTTTTTTAAGAAGATCGGCTTTCTGGTAATCGACCACCGGCAGTCTGCCCCAGTGAAGTTTGCGGCGGAGGACATCATAAAACGAATTCTCCTCGAATTTGATAAACTTCACCACATGATCGGCGCGGGTGATTCGAATCGTCCCGGTGGGAGAGAAATTTGTCGCCACCTGGCCGTCGATGGTCAGGTTGGCGTTGCCGTGCTCCGAGCGTATACGAACTTCGAGCATCACATCGGCGGGGAAAATCATCGGCCGTGAGGTCAGCGAGAACGGCGAAATCGGCGATGCGATAAAAGCGTTCATGTTCGGATTGAGAATCGGCCCGCCGACCGCCAGCGAATACGCCGTCGAGCCAGTCGGGGTGGCGATAATCAGGCCGTCGGCAGTATAGGAACAGATATACTCATCGTTGGCATAAAGACTTATATTTATGACGCGGCTGACACCGCCCTTATCGATAACGACATCATTGAGAGCGTAACGCGATTCGAGTTGCTGGCCATCTATAACATTGGTTTTAAGAAGCATTCGCTCCTCGATATGATAATCATCAGAAGTCACCCGCTCCATGGCGTTTTCAAGCTGTTCCGGAGTCAACTGGGTCAAAAAGCCGAGATAGCCGAGATTGATACCGAGAATCGGTATCTCTTTTTTTCCAATAGCCCGCGCCGTCGCCAGCATCGTCCCGTCGCCGCCAAGCGATACGACAATATCGGAATCAACACAAAGTTCGCTTCGACTTACCGTCTTGACATCCATCTTCGGCCCGGAAACGACATTCTCGCACACAAAAACATCATGTCCATTATTATCGCACCAGTCGAGAATAGTCTCAACAGCGGCCGCGGCATCCGGGCGGCCAAAATTTGCTATAATCCCAAATCGCATAAGATAATCCTGTTATTTCGCCGATCGACCGGGCTGGTTTCCATTGACCGCGACAACACCGTTTTTTGGCAAGCCCTTTTTGATGTGTAATTTTTGCAATAGTGTCCGCCGCTCATTATGCAACTCCTCGATATATTCAACCAGCGATTCGACATTGAGACCGATCTCATCGAGAAGTATTTTGCGAGTCCCCTGCGAGATAAATCTGTCCGGGATGGCAAAGGAATGGACACCGCCTTTGTACCCGTTCTGGGATGCATAATTGCCGATCATCTGCCCCAATCCGCCGATATAACTGTTTTCCTCGACAGTTATAATATGCCGGTAGGTCTTCATACAATAATCAAGCATCGCCGCATCAAGCGGCTTTATAAACCGGGCGTTGATAAGTCCGAGTTCCAAGTGTTCCTTAACCTCCTCACGAGCGTTCCGGGCCACTTCAAACATGGTGCCTGATGCGATTATAACAATGTCACCCATCAGATTATGCTGGACCCATTTTCCCCAGGCTATTTTTTCGACCTCGTTGGTCATCGCATATGGTACCGCACCTCGGGGATAACGGATGGCACAGGGACCCTCAAGTTCGGTTTCCGCCACCGTATGAAGCATCGACCGGAATTCATCACCATCCTTGGGGGCCATGATGGTCAAATTCGGAACCGCCGAAAGATAAGAAAGGTCAAAACATCCGTGATGCGTCGGACCGTCGTCACCGACCAATCCGGCCCGATCGATGCAAAATACGACTGGAAGTTTTTGAAGGGCGGCATCATGGATGATTTGATCATACGCCCTCTGGAGAAAAGTCGAATATATGGCCACATACGGCCGCAATCCGCCCGCGGCCATACCGGATGCAAAACAGGCGGCATGCCCCTCGGCTATGCCGACATCAAAAAACCGATCGGGATATTTTTCGGCAAATCCGGACAGACCGGTACCGGATGACATCGCCGCCGTGATGGCGACAATGCGGTCATCATTCTCGGCAAGTTCGACAATTGTATCTCCGAACACTTTGGTATAAGCCGGCAGACCCGATTTACTATTGGTTTCACCGGTAATTTTATCAAAGGCACCGATTCCATGAAACTTGGTGGCGTTTTGCTCGGCCGGGGCAAAACCTTTCCCTTTAACGGTAAAGATGTGCAACAGCTTCGGTCCGGAAATTTCTTTTATCTGTGTCAGAGTCTTTTTCAAAAGCGGCAGGTCATGGCCGTCGATCGGCCCGAAATACCTGAAACCAAGTTTGTCGAAAAAATAACCCGGCACAAACAGGCTTTTGATCGATTTTTCGATATCCGAAACCATGGCGCGGATCTTGTCACGGCGTTTGAAACGCCCAGTTAGCTCCCAGATTTCGTCACGCAATTTATTGAATCGTTTATCAGTCATCATTCCGGTCAGATATTTAGACAATGCCCCGACATTTTTTGAAATCGACATCTCATTATCATTTAGAATCACCAGCAGGTCCTTTTTAGAGGTGCCGGCATTGTTCAAACCTTCGAACGAGAGGCCGCCCGACATAGCCCCGTCGCCAATCACAGCGATAACTTCATGATCTTCCCCTCGCTGATCGCGCGCCACCGCGAGACCCAGAGCGGCGGAAATCGATGTCGAAGCATGGCCGGCACCGAAGGCATCCGCTTCAGACTCGTCCCTTTTCGGGAAACCGGCAAGACCGTTGTGCTTTCTAATAGTATAAAGACGATCGCGACGTCCCGAGAGCATTTTGTGCACATAGCATTGATGACCGACATCCCAGACAATTTTATCGGTCGGGATGTTAAACACATAATGAAGGGCCACGGTCAGTTCGACAATACCGAGATTCGAGGCCAGGTGTCCTCCGTTTTGAGAAACAACCGAAATTACCTCCTGACGTATTTCCTCGGTCAGTGCCGTTAACTGATCGTCATCGAGATTTTTCAGATCGGATGAATTCTTAATATTATCCAGGACGCTCATACCGTCAACTTTCCCTCATACCGATATACCGGGCAATAAAAATAAAATTCGTAACATCTATATCAATAGCGTGGCAAATCTCAATAGCCTCGTCTATAAGTCTCTGAGCATCCCTTTTGGCCCTTTCCATGCCAACCGTCCCGGGATAAGTGGCCTTTTGATTTTTACAATCTGAGCCGACTATTTTTCCAAGTTTCTGCTGGTCGCCCTCGACATCGAGCATATCATCGACAATCTGGAAAGCCAGGCCTATTTTTTCGCCGTAGTCTGACAATCGGGCCAGGATCCCGGAATCAGCCCCGGCAAGAATGGCGCCGATACGCACCGACGAACGAATCAGAGCGGCGGTCTTATGTTTATGTATAAAGAGGATATCATCAAGACTGGTCTCTTTACCCTCGGCATCGATATCAGCCATCTGTCCACCAAGCATGCCGTAGGTCCCGATGGCCCAGGCCAGCTCGCTGACGACTTCGGCTGATCCGGAACGGGCGATTAGCTTAAAGGCCAGATCATGCAGGGCATCACCGGCCAGAACCGCTGTTGCTTCGTCATACCTTTTGTGCAGAGTCGGCATACCGCGCCGAAGATCGTCATCATCCATACAGGGCAGATCATCATGAATAAGTGAATATGTATGCACCAACTCAAGCGAACATGCGGCTGGATTTATAATTTCGGGATCGCGGCCACCGCAGGCATTATAGGCGGTCAGACAAAGAATCGGCCTTATACGCTTGCCGCCCGCCAGCACCGAATAGCGCATCGCCTCATGAAGTTTCCGGGGAAAATCGGTTTCCGGCGGCATATATTCCATCAGGAGCGAGTCTATTTCGCTTCGCTTCTGTTTAAGATATTCTATTCCGATCGATACCATATCAATCGCCATTATCCTCATCCACATCAAAAGTAACTTCGACCAGTTCTTGATTCTGCTCTTTTAGTTTCATAATTTTTTTATCCGCCTCGCTCAGTTTTTTGCTGCAGAATGCGGCAATTTCAACCCCTTCGGAATACAGAGCTATCGATTCCTCGAGTTTTACTTCGCCTGATTCGAGGCGCCGCGTGATCTCATCGAGCCGCGCCAGCGCCGACTCAAAATCCTCGAACTCTCTTGCCGACTTTTCTTCCTTTTCCTGTTTTTTTCCCGCCATAATATTTTACGCCTGTTTTATCTCTTTAACTAATGCCATAACAGAGCCATCCTTCAAAACCGACTCGATAACATCACCGCCGCTCAGATCTCCAATTGATTTAACCGTTTCACCCCCGGGCATTTTTTTAATCACGGCATAACCCCGTTTGAGTATCGCCAGCGGAGACAACGATTCCAATCGTGACAGGCCCAAAGATAAAATGTTTTTCTTTTTTTCCAATATATTTTTTCCGGCGTTTTCGAAATGCCTCAGGAGGTTGTCAAGTGTCTGCTCCCTGTCACGGACAGCGCCTTCCGGGCGCTGATACACCGGACGGCTCATATACTGGAGTAAATCGGACCGATACCGTTTGAAAATCTGACTGGTAGAATATTCCATTTGCGACAGACAATCGACAATATGCTGAAAAAAGTCTTCTTTATCCCAAATCGACAGCTCCGCCGCCGCCGAGGGTGTCGGGGCGCGAAGATCGGCCGCAAGGTCCGATAGTGTGGTATCGATCTCATGACCGATACCCGAAACGATCGGTTTTTCCGATGCGACGACAGCCCTCACCAACGCTTCTTCATTGAAGGCCCAGAGATCCTCCAGCGAACCGCCGCCGCGGCCAATTATGACAACATCAATATCCGCCCGAGAATTAAAATACTTGATACCATCAATAATGGTCTGCTCCGAACCCTCCCCCTGGACCTGAGCCGGATATAGTATCAGCTTCACCGAATCATTACGTCGGCGGGCAATATTGATTATATCTCTAATCGCCGCGCCGGTGGGTGAAGTGACGATTCCGACTGTCATCGGGTATTCCGGGAGCGGTTTTTTTAAAGAATCGTCGAAAAGCCCCTCCTTGGATAGCTTCTCAAATAGCTGCCTGAAGGCTACCTCCAGATCACCGACCCCGACCGGCATCAGTTTCCGGACATTCAATTGATAGTTGCCGCCCTTTTCATAAACAGCAATACTGCCAAAGGCACGAACCTTCATACCGTTTTCAGGCTCGAACTTGAGATACTGCCCGACAGACCGCCAGATTGTCAATTTAATTGTGGCATTCTGATCCTTCAGTACAAGATAACGGTGCCCGGAAGAGTGATGAAGATAATTGGATATTTCCCCTTCTACCCAGACCTTGGGAAACGATTCCTCAAGAGTATATTTTATCAGTCTGGTGATGGCGGTTACGGTATATATCTTTTCTTCGGGTCGCTGCATATCCAATTGATACGAATTCAATAATCATTTGGCAATTGCATTTTTTGCAAATAAAAAATGGCGGTTAAGAGGCCGCCATGATTTATTTCGAGTTAATCGTTCCTTGATTTTTGCCCCAGGGATCGGGACCGCTATTGGTGCCATTGGCATCACCGCGCATATCACAGCAGGGTTCCTCCCCGCCGGCAAATACAGTCAATATTAAAATTAAAAGGATGGCCCAAAAAACAATAGCGAGTTTCTTTTAAACATATCGTCCTCCCTTCATATCAGTGTCGATAAATACTCTGATTTTTACCAGGGAAAGGTGCCATCCTTAAAAAAACACCGGTTGTTTTTTTGACCACTGAAGTTCTCAACAACCCAGAGAAATATATAAAATACACCATTATCAATATTTATGCAGATTTATTTTGATATTTATGGATAATACCGTAGATAATAGCGAATTATTTTAGTGTAGATTAGTGGAAAGCTTTATATATTTTTTCGGCGACATTCCAGGGGAGGCCCTTGACCTCCTGAAGATCAGTCAGCGAGGCGGTCTTTATTTTTTTGACCGAACCGAAATGTCTCAGAAGTATTTCTCTCCGTTTTGGACCGATTCCGTCGAGTTCATCAAGCGCTGATTTGACGGTTCTCTTTGATCGTACTTTACGGTTATATTCGATGGCAAACCGATGGGCTTCATCTCTGATCCTCTTAAGTAATAAAAGGCCCGGGGATGTTTTCGGAATAGTCAAAGGTTCGGTATGGCCGGGCAGATAGACTTCCTCAAACCGCTTCGCCAGGCCGATTATATTCTGGTTTTCGAAACCAAGCGAAGCAATCTCCTTTTTTACCGATGATAGCTGTCCTTTGCCGCCGTCGACCACCAGCAGGTCGGGCGGTTCACCATTTTCTTTTTGCAGTCGATAAAAATACCTGCCGACCACCTCACGCATCATGGCAAAATCATTCTGTCCCCCCACTTCCTTTATTTTAAAATGCCGATAACCGGCCTTGTACGGCTTACCGTTGGAAAAATAAACCAGCGAACCGACCGCATCAGTCTCACCGGTATTGGAAATATCGACACAGGCGATAGTCCGCGGCGAACGGGCAAGATGCAGATTGTCTTTCAGAGATTGCACCGATTTGGAAACACGCTCTTTATATCCCTTTTTCTGAATCAGGATCTCATCCAGCAGTAACCTGGCGTTGGTAGCGGCCAGGTCCACCAGTTTTAGCTTCTCCCCTTTCTGCGGAGTATATATTGAGACTTTACTGCCGAGTCGTTTTGACAGCCAGCGGCTTATCACGGTCTCGTCGTCGAGTCTGAGCGGTAGATATATCTCCTGCGGCAGATTAGGCTGATGATTATAATACTGTTTGACAAATCCGCCCAAAAGTTCACTGTCTACTTCCTCCGGCTGCGAGGTCAGCTGAAAATCCTGACGGCCGATCAAAACTCCTTCCCTGATCTGCATAATGACCACAACCGTATAGCGGCCGTCACGGGCGAATGAGATAATATCCCGGTTGACAACCACCCCGGCATCCACTTTCTGTTTCTGTCGGACCGACTCCAGTGCCTCGATCTGATCCCTGGTTTCCGCCGCTTTCTCGAATTCCATATCATCCGAAAGCCGGCTCATCTTGTTTCGCAATTTCTCAAGGAGCGTCACGCCTTTGCCGGACAGAAAAAGCATCACCGAATCAACCAATTCCGCATAATCTTCACGGGACTGCAAATTTTCGCACGGCCCATCGCAACGCCCGATATGATAATCAAGGCAGACCTTTTGCGGCTTTCCGGTCGGATGAGGTATGGTCAGATTACAGCTTCGTATTTTAAACAACCGGGTGAGGAAATGAACCGTCTTACGCATCCCCTTCGAGTTAGTGTACGGGCCGAAATACCTATTACCGTCGTTTTCCAGCCGCCGGACAATAAGGACACGCGGGAATGGTTCCTGCACGGTAACCTTGATATATGGGAAATGTTTATCATCCTTCAGATTCACATTATAGCGCGGCTTGTATTCTTTGATAAGGTTAGCTTCGAGGATCAAGGCCTCTATTTCGGAATCAGTCACCATCAGCTCAAGATCATCGATCCCGGAAACCATTCGGGCCGTTTTGGGAGTTTGATTATTCGCTGACTGAAAATAGGTCCGGACTCGGTTGCGCAGATTTTTTGCCTTGCCGATGTATATGATATTCCCGGCCTTGTTTTTGAATAGATAGACTCCCGGGGAGGTCGGAAGATTTCTGATCTTTATATCGAGTTTTTCGTTTTGCATCCCATATCAATACGAATCCGGACAGGTTGATTTCAAGGTATAATTCTACGGCCGCCGGCGAATCTTTTTCTCCAATAGTCCTCGTTCATCTTCGAGATAATTATCCCGGACGAGTTGGTGGCATGAATAAATTCGTCGAACCCGATATAGATTCCTACATGCGAGATAGAATTGCCGTCTGTTCGATAAAACACAAGGTCCCCGTAACGCAGGTCATTCTTCTTTATCTTCTGTCCGGTTTTGAACTGTTTGGCGGCCGTTCGCGGCAATTTGGTGTGATTGAATTTATCGAAAACCAGCATCGTAAACCGGCTGCAATCCAGATTTTCTCCATCTATTTTGGTACCGTATGGTCGTCCGAGATAACTCTGGATGATACGCCCCAGCTCGATCAAATCATCAGTGGTGGCGCTCAAGTAATCCTTTTTATTTTTTTCATAGATCTGTTCCGATGATTGAGCACCGCTATCGGGTGGTCTGCTTTCACCGCTGCCAAACCTTGGATGCGGAGTGCAGCCAATAAATATCACCAGTGCCATAATTAAAAATATATAATATCTCATCAATTGACCTTCGGATATACCATGCCAAATCTTTTCTTATAGTATAAACGGGTCAGGACAATCAGAACAACAATAAAAATCAGATATATTGGATAGAAGTACCCTGCCAGCAATGAGGTCATCAAAATCGGAAATTTGCAGGAAAATAGAATCAATTTTTCACTAATGGTGATAAATGCAATAAAGAAAAGACCGGCCGAGACGGAGCTAATAAGAATCAGAGATTGACTACCCGTCATATAAGAAAAGCAAATTGATAACAGCAACAGGAGTAATCCGATCATGATGATCGGCCGATCGGATAAATAAGCCGCAATTGTAGTCTTCCCTGTTCTCTTGTCACCCTCACGGTCAGGTATGATGGTCAGAAGATAACCCGCGCCGACAATCAGAGCGAAATATATTATTATGGAATTGATCAGTTCGCCCCAGACTTCGATATCTACCGCGGCCGCGGCCGGTATCAATACTCCATAAGCAATAATATTGGCCAATAGTCCACCCATTGCCCGATCCTTTAACCTCGCGGGCGGAGCGGAATAAAGGTAGCCGAGTAAAAAAATAAGAGAAATAGTGCTTCCCAAATATCTTCCGGAAATATTCGCCAGAATTACTCCAAAAAGCGATAAGCCGATATAGGCATAAGACATTTCCCTTCCCGTAATAATACCTTTTTGGAGAAAACCGAGTTTTTTGTTTATCAGGTCGGATTTATAATCATAAAGCTGATTAATATAGTATGTCCCGGCAAAGACCAGGGTCAGGCTGATAAAGGAAATCAATTCGTCTTTTCCAAACAGATCATCGGGATGCATCAATTTTACACAAATTAGATAAATCGACCAGACCGGTAATAAAAGCATCGGGCGGGCGGCGAAAATAAAATCAATTGCCTTCACCCGCAACCTCCCCGGTCAACGATATATAAAATGATTCAGGAATAAATAAAGAACCGGCGCGGCAAAAAGCAGGGAATCAAAGCGGTCCAGAACACCGCCATGCCCCGGTATAATGGCTGATGAATCCTTAATACCGACAGCTCTTTTCCAGCATGATTCGACCAGATCACCGATCTGCCCGATAAGCGAGACCAGAATCCCGGCGATAATCAGCAGATATAAATCGATATTCGACAACAGCCAAAAGCCGAGGATCAGGGCGACAATTATTCCCCCCGTCATACCGCCGACAAATCCGGCGATGGTTTTGTTTGGAGAAACTGTCGGGGCCAGTTTTCTCTTACCGATTGCCTTACCGACAAACATCGCCAGCGTGTCGGAAAGCCAGAGTGTCCCGAACATAAACAGCATCCAGTCCCCTCCCTGTTCGGATAATTGCCTGACATGATACACAAATGGATACAAAAGACTTATATATGCTGTTCCCCAGATTAAAAACGATTGCTGTTTGAACAAATTTGATGGCGAAATATTCCTGACAGCGGTTATAACGCCAAGGCAGATGAAGTAACCGGCCAGGATGATCAAGCCGGATGTCATAGATATCAGCATCGAGACCGTCAATATTCCGGCAGTAAATACAACCGTCAGCCAGAAAGGAAGCATATTCACTCTGATACCGCAACCGAGCGTGAATTCTATTATCCCTATCACGGCAAACAGCATAACCATGCCAAACAGCCAGTAACCGCCGAGGTACGACAGCAGAATTATCAATGGACCGAAAATTAGGGCAACAATAATACGTGTTATCAGATTGCGGTCCAAATCAGACCTTTCCGAAACGGCGTTCCCGCTTCTGATAATCGATAATGGCATTGAAGAGATCTTTCCGCCCGAAATCCGGCCAGAGAACCTTGGTGACATACATCTCGGTGTAGCTGGTCTGCCAGAGAAGGAAATTGGAAATACGCATTTCACCAGATGTTCTAATTAGCAAATCAGGGTCGGGCAAGTCCGCGGTATAAAGATACTCGGAAAATAATGCCTCGTTGATCTCGTTCGGTTTTATATGCCCCGATCTGACCGATAGGGCAATCGCTTTGACGGCATCTATTATCTCCGTCCGGCCCCCGTAATTCAGCGCCAGGTTGAGCACCAGCCCGGTATTGTCATGGGTCTTTTCCATGGCCCGGGTGAGCACCTTGCGACGAGATATCGATAGTCCGTCAATCCGCCCGGTGGTAATCAGGCGGACATTGTTGCGATTCAATTCATCGAGCTCATTGCGGGTCGCCCGTGTAAGCAGGCGCATCAGGGCAGCGACTTCTTCACGAGGCCGCGCCCAGTTTTCCACCGAAAATGTATACAGGGTAAGGTACTTGATTCCGATTTCCGCCGCCGCCCGGACAATTTTCCGCACCGCATCGACACCCGCCTCATGACCTGCGGTCCGGGGCAGATTTCTTCTTTTAGCCCAGCGGCCGTTACCGTCCATGATGATGGCGACATGTTCCGGTATTTGTCGCGCATCAATCTGGTCTTTTAATGAATCCTTGCTAATGACCATGTTTCCAATTATAGAATTATGCAGTCCGGGTAGCAAGCAATTTATGGCATTTCTATATTATAATCGAAAAATTCGTAGATATGGCGCGTATATTGATGCCCCAGAAAGGCCATTTTGACTCTGTATTTCTCAAAGCGCGTCGGCCTTATTATTTTGTCCACCCGTTCGAACAAATAAACATCTGACAGTCGTTTCATGCCTTCCTCATCGCGGCTGTGACGGAATATCCCCTGCGTGACATAGTCATCCCGATTGATATTAATAAAGCCGCTTAATACAATCGTCGTCTCCGAAGCCGGCGATTCATAGCCTATGGCCAGACGACCGGCCCCGGTATCATTAGGATAAGAGTAAAAATCCAGAGTCTCATCCCACGGCAGAAAGGGCGCATAACTATCGGGTGGAGTATTTTCACCCGATGAGGCGCTATCGATAATAGTTATCGAATCGAGCCGATCACCTGTAAAATACCCGGTATAAAGCGCCGTATCAGTTTTTTTCAACTCGCCGCGATAATCAGTCTGTTCAAAAATAGAGCGGATTTTTAACGAAAAAAGACGATCGCTGTTAAAAAGGTAATTTTGATCGAAAACAAAAGCGGTATTATCCAGATAAAACTGCATCGTGGCATCACGCTCCTGTGAAACCCCTGATATTGATGATACCATCAGGGTTGCCAGAATCATAAATAGCGCATTGTAGAGAGATTTATTTTCCATTTCCGCCACACTCATATCTCTTCAGAAAATCCTTCCTGAATTCCTCAAAACAATTTTCAGAAATTGAATCGCGTATTTGCCGCATCAGGTTTTGGAAAAAGTAAGTCGAATGATATGACGCCAGAATCAGCGACGTGATCTCACTCTGGTTATAAAGATGTCTGATATACGCCCGGCTGTATCTTTGGCATACCCGACAGTCGCAGTTGGGATCGAGCGGCCTTGAATCGTCAGAGCAATCGGCGTTACGAAAAACCAGCGGACCTTCTGATGTAAACACCATCCCGGTCCGGGCATTTCGAGTCGGCAAGACACAATCAAACATATCAATACCACAAGACACCGCCATAAGAATATCTTCAGGATACCCCACACCCATCAAATAACGGGGTTTGTCTTCGGGGAGAAACTGCATCGTATACGCCAGCGTATCTTCCATCTCGGTTTTGGACTCACCCACCGCCAGGCCGCCGACGGCATATCCGGGGAAATCGAGTTCTATCAGTTGCTCGGCAGAAATCTTCCGTAATTCGGGGTACACTGACCCTTGTATAATTCCAAATAAAGCTACTTTATCCCGGTCCTTATCACCCTCGTTACGGAAATATTCCAGACCCCTCTTGGCCCACTCGAAGGTTCGCATAACCCCGGTTGTCGCCAGCTCCTTGTCGGCCGGATAAGGCACACACTGGTCGAATGACATGATTATATCGGCGCCGATATCAAGCTGTATCTGGATCACTTTTTCCGCGTAAAAATGATGCATGGAGCCGTCATGATGTGATTTGAACATTACCCCGTCATCGTCTACTTTGGAAAGATCCTGCATCGAGAAAACCTGAAATCCGCCCGAATCGGTCAGGGTCGACTTTTTCCAGCCGCTAAACTCTGCCAGACCGCCCATCTCCTTGATTAGCTTTTCACCCGGCCGCAGATAAAGATGATAGGTATTGCCGAGAATAATCTCGGTGCCGCATCCTTCGAGATCCTCAGCCGTCATAGCTTTCACCGCCCCGCTTGTCCCGACCGGCATGAAGGCCGGTGTCTGGAACTGTCCATGAGGAGTGGTCACGATACCCCGACGGGCGGTGTTATCCCTATTTTTAAGCTGAAAGGTAAACGAACCTGATGACATGACTCATTATTTTTCCTTTTTCCCGGTGGCCTTTCCATAACGCGAAAGCAACTTGGTCAGGCCGCCGCGGTATTCCTGGGCCGTGGTGCAATAAACCAGTGGTTTCAGTTTATCGATGTCCGGTTTCCCTTTATCATCGATCAGATTTTTATCGATATGCACCGCTACTATTTCGGCAATGAACATCTCGTGTGAACCCAGAACGATCGATTGTTTGACTTTGCACTCAAGGTTGACGGGGCATTCCTTTATCATTGGAGCTGAAATTTCCCTGCCAGGGACAGCCGTAAGATTCAAGTGTTCGAATTTATCATAATCGCGGCCGGAACGGTTACCACAAAAATCGGTTTCTCGAAGATTATCCTCACCGGTCAGATTGACCACAAACTCCCCCGCCTTTTTTATAATCTGGTGAGAGTGCCGCTGAGGCGTCACCGAAATCGAAAGCATCGGAGGAACCGAATTGACAATCCCGATCCAACTGATAGTGATTATATTCGGTTTAAAACCGTCTGCCGCGCAGGAGACCATGACGGCCGGAAGCGGAATCAGCATTGTCGCCGGTTTTAATTGTACTTTTTCCATATCTATCTTTTCTTTAGAACAATAAATCCAAAGCCCTATCCAGTGTGGATACGGTTAAAATTTCAATATCCTTAACTCTTATACTCTCTGCGCCTTGAGTGGGTATAATTATTTTTTTAAAACCAAGCTTGGCCGCCTCGGCAACCCGCCGGTCCGCCATACTCACCGCCCGCACTTCACCGCATAGGCCAACCTCTCCTGCGACAGCAAGACCGGTATCGACCGGGATATCCCGCAGCGACGAAACAATGGCCGCCAATACTGCCAGATCGACCGCGGGTTCGGACAATCGCAATCCCCCGACAATAGAGACAAAGACATCATTGCCGCCCATAGGGACTCCGATCCGCTTTTCGAGAATAGCCAGAAGTAAGGCCAGACGTTTATTATCGATTCCCCCGGCTACACGCTGCGGGGTGCCATAAGAAGCCGATGAGACCAGCGCCTGGATCTCGACCAGAATCGGACGGTTACCCTCGCAGGATGCCCCCACCACCGCACCCGAGCGCCTGATATCATCATAATCTGATAAAAACAGGGATGACGGATTATTCACCTGCCGCAAACCATCAGCGGCCATCTCGAAAACACCCAGCTCGAAAGTGGAACCGTAACGATTCTTGACTGTCCGGAGAATTCGATACAGGTGGCCGCTGTCGCCCTCGAAATGAAGAACGGCATCGACCATGTGTTCAAGTATCTTCGGCCCGGCGACCAATCCCTCCTTGGTTACATGACCGATTAAAAAGAGTGCAATATTTCCCTTCTTGGCCGCGTCGATCAAACGCCCGGCCGATTCACGAATCTGTCCGATCGTCCCCGGGGGAGAATCGAACAGACTGCTGGTGACTGTCTGTATCGAATCGACAATCACAATATGATATTGATTATCATCGATCACAGATAAAATCTGCTCGAGATCCGTCAGGTTGGCAATCGCGATATTTTTTCCGGAAACATTAAGGCGCTCCGATCTTTTCTTGATCTGGACGGGCGATTCCTCCCCCGTTACATATAGTATGTTCCATCCGTTATCTGAGTAAGCATCGGCCGCCTGTAATATCAATGTCGATTTGCCGATCCCCGGCTCCCCGGCAAGCAGAACCGCGCTTCCGGGAAGCAGAACCCCGCCGAGAACCCGGTCGAATTCATCCATACCCGATTTATAGCCGGATAGATTGGAATCATCAATTTCATTGAATGAGCGGGGCTTTACGGTCGAAACTTTTTTGGGTTTGCGGTCGGAACGGACAATTCTTTCCTCGGCCAGAGTATTCCACTCGCCGCATTCCCTGCACTGACCCTGCCACCGGGGATGGATGGCGCCGCAATTGGTGCAGACATAAGCAGTTTTTACCTTTTTTTCCATTCTCATCAATTCATCTGAATCGGCCCTTCGGCCTGACCGTAAATAAACTGCTTGACTATAGGGTTGGAACTGTTTCTGGTCTCATCCGGCGTCCCTTCATACTCCGCCTTACCGTCATAGAGCATGATAATCCTCTCGCCGACCTTATAGGCCGAGGTCATATCGTGGGTCACCGTAATAGAAGTCACATGGAGCTTTTCATGCAGATTGATTATAAGATCATTAATCCGGTCGGCCGTGATTGGATCGAGTCCGGTGGTCGGTTCATCATACTATAATATGGCCGGATTTGTGGCAATGGCCCGCGCCAGACCAACACGTTTTTTCATACCCCCTGATAACTCCGACGGGAACCTGCTTTCCGTTCCCGATAATCCTACCAACGCAAGTTTTTCCGCCACGATTTCGCGGCGTTCTTTTTCCGGAAGATGCATCCCCTCTTTAAGGGCCAAACCGACATTCTCACCCACTGTGAGAGAATCCAATAGCGCCGCCGATTGAAACAACATCCCTATATTCTGACGGACCGTGTTCAATTCCTTGAATTTCATTGTACCGATATTATTATTTTCGACATACACCGCGCCCGAGTCGGGTTTGATCAGGCCGTTAATATGTTTCAATAGCACCGATTTACCGCATCCCGACTGCCCGATGACCACTACCGATTCATTCTTGGCCACGCCCATAGAAACACCGCGAAGCACTTCCTTCTCTCCGAAGTTTTTAAAAACATTGTCAAATTTAATTAACGTATCCATACAATTACAACCTGAACAGGATAATGGCAATCACATAATCCGAAATAAGTATCATCACACAGGAAATGACCACGGCGAATGTGGTCGAAATCCCTACCCCCCGGGCGCCACCCGAGGCCCTGAAACCTTCATGGCAGCCGAAAATACCAATGATCGCGCCGAAAGTGGCCGCCTTAAACATGCCGCCCATCATGTCCGCAAAACTGAATGAAAACCGGACGCCATTTAAAAATGTCTCGTATGAAATATCCACAAAAAAGACCGAAACCAGCAGGGCTCCGGCAATGGCTACGAAATTCGCGAAAATAACGAGAATTGGAAGCATGATGACACAGGCCAGGAAACGCGGCATCACCAAGTAACGTATCGGGCTGATACCCATCGAATCAAGCGCATCGATCTGTTCGGTTACCCGCATTGTCCCCAGCTCGGCGGCGATCCCGGCGCCGACGCGCCCGGCCAAAACCAGCGCCGAAAGCACCGGTGCCAGTTCAATCACGACCGCCTTCCCGACCGCTGATCCAAGATAACGTAACGGCGCCCCGATAAATTTAAACTGGTAAGCGGCCTGCCATGACGATACCGCCCCTACAAAAACCGAGATGATGACAATAAGGGGAATTGACTTGTTACCGATCATGAAGCATTGATCGACAATCAGCCCGAGCGATCGGGGAATCGATTTGAAGTGATAGACAGCCTTGAAAAGCAGAAGAAACGTGCTTCCCAGATGCGATACAAAGGCTATCGCGCGCCGACCTATTAATGGAACACTGCTATTCATCCTTAAAAGGGAGAGTCAGCTTCCTGCTCAGGAATTCCGGGTTCAAAGACGGCCGGATTCTCGAATCGGATAAAGTCTTTGACAAAAACAAGATTGACCACCCCGGTCGGACCGTTTCGTTGCTTGGCGACAATAATTTCGGCCCGTCCCTCGACTTCCATTCGTTTGGGATCATCCCTATCCAGATGAGAACGGTAAAATTCCGGCCGATAGACAAACATGACAACATCGGCATCCTGTTCGATAGCACCTGATTCCCGAAGATCCGAAAGTTGTGGGCGTTTATCTCCGCCTCTCATCTCGACCATCCGAGATAATTGGCTGATCGCAATCACCGGGATATTCAATTCCTTAGCCAGTGTTTTAAGCGAACGCGAAATAACCGCCATTTCCTGCTGCCGGTTTTCAGCCCGGGCAACACCGGCCATCATCTGGATATAATCTACTATTATCAACCCGATATTATGCTGTGCCTTAAGCCGCCGCGCCTTGGCCCTCATCTCTACCGGAGACAATACCGCCGAATCATCAATATAAATATTCGCCTCACTCAAAGGATCGGCCGCAATCGACAGGCGTTGCCAGTCGGCATCGCGAAGGCGATTAGTGCGAAGCAGGTGCTGGCTGATTTTGGCCCGGCCGCAAAGCAGTCGAAGAACCAATTGCTCTTTTGACATTTCTATCGAGAACAGCCCGACCGGGACCTTTTTCTCGATAGCCATAAATTCTGCAATGTTCAATGCGAAGGCGGTTTTGCCCATCGACGGCCGTCCGGCAATGACCACAAATTCTCCTTCATGCAATCCCCCGGTCATCGCATCAAGCTGGGTGAATCCGGTCTCGATACCACTCAGACCACCTTTGGTATCCTGAAAATGCTCAATCTGTTCAAATGTACTCGGCACCAACTCCGCCATCGAAACAAATCCCTTACGCAGTCTGCTTTCGGAGATGGCAAAGATATTCTGCTCGGCCCGATCGAGTATTTCCGAAACCTCATACTCGAGATTATAACAGCTTTGGACAATCTCATTCGAAGTTATGATAAGATTTCGCAGGACCGATTTTTCGAGTACAATTTTGGCATATGAGACAGCATTGGCAGTCGTGGCAACTCCATCGACGAGTTCGATCAGATACAGCCTTCCACCGACATTATCGAGCTGGTTCATCTTGGTCAGCTCTTCAGCCACAGTGGTAATATCGCTTGGCTCGCTTTTTTCAAACAGATTTAGAATCGCCTTGTAAATCAATCGATGCTTGGGGACATAGAAATACTCATTGGTGGGCAACTCTTCGATTATGGATGATATGACTTCCGGTTCCTTTAAAAGCGAACCCAGTACATCCTGTTCCGCCTCGATTGATTTGGGCGGTTCAAGACGGGCAAGCGTTTTATCTTTTTCTACATTTTGTCTGGTTGCCATACTTTATTCCGCCATCAACTCGTCATATTTAGCCCGGAGCCTCTTCACATCTTCCCACGTATCGCGCTTGTAAGACTGAAAACGCAGAAGCGCCGCCGGATGATATGTCACGATAAACGGGATACCGTTGAAATCATGCCATTGGCCGCGAAGCTTCCCCAGCGGGGTGGTCGTCTGAAGCAAGGCTTGGGCGGAGATGCGCCCCAGGGCACAAATTATTTTCGGGTTGATAAGGCGAATCTGTTCCATCAGATAAGGCATACATGTTTTCATCTCATCAGGCTGGGGATCACGGTTATTTGGAGGACGACATTTGAGAATATTGGCGATATATATATCATCACGTGTAAAATTGATAGCGGCCAGAATCCTATCCAAAAGCTGGCCGGCCCGGCCCACAAAGGGAACACCCTGGAGATCTTCATCACGCCCCGGTGCCTCGCCGATAAACAGCACATCGGCATTCGGATTGCCCACGCCATAAACGAACTTGCTGCGGGTCGCACCGAGAGGGCATTTCTGACAGGTGTTGATGGCTTTTTCATGTCCCGATAATGAGCGATACGAAGGCACCTGTTTTTTCTTCTTCCCGTTGAGAATCAACTCCTTTTGTTTCTTTTTTACTTTTCCGCGATCGACAACAATATCTCCCAATCCGATCTGCATCTGGCTTTTCGCCGCTCTGACAAGCATAGCCGATGTCTTCGGATCGATCCGGTTTTTAAAATTGGCCATCTTATTCTAACCTGCTTATTCGTTCGATCAGGATTCGCGCCAGTTCCATTTTTGACATGGTGGGAAGCGGTTCAGTCCGCCCCTTTTTGCCGATAAGCGTCACCTTATTGTTATCGCCCTCAAAGGGTGCGGTGTCCTCCATGCTGTTAAGCACGATCAGGTCAAGCTTCTTCTTTTTGAGCTTGGCCTTCGCATTGGCAATACCATTCTCGGTTTCCAGTGCGAATCCGATGATCTTTTGTTTTGCTTTTTTACTTTTGCCTGCTGTCTCCAATATATCGATTGTCGAATGCAATTCAAGCTTTAAACCCTTACTGCTTCCCTTTTTTATTTTTTGCTTGGAAGTTGATGTTGAGGTAAAATCAGCCGGGGCCGCCGCCATGATCAGAAAATCCGATTTACCAAATGCTTTCTTTACCGCCTTGTACATTTCCTCCGTTGTTTCAACCGGAATAACCTTGCACGGCGCGCCCGGCTTTATCTCTACCGGTCCCGAGACCAGGGTGACATCGGCGCCGGCCTCGTAAGCCGCCTCGGCGATGGCATAACCCATCCTGCCCGACGACCGGTTAGATATAAACCGCACCGGATCGATCGGTTCACGGCAGGGCCCGGCGGTCACGAGAACCTTTTTATTTTTCAGGAGCTTTTTTTTTTCGAAATATTTTTTGATGAATTGAACGATCTCATCCGGTTCGGCCAGGCGGCCGGGACCGTAAGTCTCGCAGGCCATTTCACCGATATTGGGATCGATGAAAATATATCCGGCGGCACGAAGCTTTTCGATGTTGCCCTGCGTGATCTTATTGAGATACATCTGACTGTTCATGGACGGGGCAATCATCACCGGGGCCCGGGCGGCGCAAATAACCGTCGTCAGCATATCGTCACTGACTCCGGAAGCAATTTTTCCGATAAAATTCGCGGTGGCGGGCGCGATCACAAAAAGGTCCGGCCATTCAGCCAGATCGATATGATGAGTGGCAACATAACGATACTCGGGAAACATCTCCACCGCCACCGGATGCTGGCAGAGTGTCTCGATAGTCAATGGAGTGATAAATTTGACGGCATTGGGCGTCATAATGGCCCGAACATCAACTCCGGCCTTCTTTAAAAGCCTTATCAAGAAAGCCGTCTTATAAGCCGCAATCCCCCCGCTTATACCGACAACTATCTTTTTACCTTTTAATGACATCCGGATTCAGTTTGGACAAAGGGTGAAAATTAATTCACAAGGCCTTCATCATCAGGCAATAAATAAACCTGTTGCTTACCGGCCTCTAAAAAATCGGGCTCACGAAACAGTAAAGCGCCGATAATAATCTTCAATTGCTCCAGATCGATAGCGGTCGAACCCATAAGGGTCGCCCTTTCCAGTATGACTTCCATCAGGCCGTCGCTTATAAGTCCGAGATAACGGAGTTGAAGCAGATAACCTATTGCATCCGAAGAAAAATGCCTGCGTTCCTGTTCGGTGAGAATGCGAGTGGATATATTGGACTGACCGTCCTCCAGGACAAATTGCGAATCGCTCTGGATCTGATCCAGCACCCACGAATAGGCAGAGCTTATCTCATTATCCGTAAAGCCGTTGCTTTTCAGATAAGAAGAGACATCCTCGAGGTTCTCCAATTGTCCCTGATGATCTTTAATATGTGACATCAAAAAGACGACAATCTCAAGAACGCGATTTCCCACAACTTATCCTTTCCTGAACTTTCTTCACTCAGTATTTAATTTACGCATAGTTCAATATGCACGCAAGCAATAATTATCCAAATAATTTAATTCTAATGTTTAAAATGCCTTATGCCTGTGAATACCATTGCAACATTGGCCTTGTCCGCCGCCTCGATCGCCTGTGGATCACCCTTTGATCCGCCCGGTTGAATAATCGCCGTAACCCCGGCATCGGTGGCAACCTCAATTGCATCGGGCATCGGGAAAAAGGCATCCGATGCCAGCACCGCGCCTTTGGCGCGTTTGCCTGCCCTCTTTACCGCCAGCGTCGAAGCATCGACACGCGATGTCTGTCCCATTCCTATCCCGACTGTGGCTGTGCCTTTGACAATCACGATTGCATTGGATTTCGTATGTTTGACCATTTTCCAGCCAAATAAGAGTGATTTGATTTCCTCATCGGTCGGGCGGCGTTTGGTCGGAACGGTCAATGAGCTTTCCGGCGTTTTTATATCATCAGCCGTCTGATACAACATCCCTCCCCGGACATATTTAAACACCATTTCTCCGGCAGGCCGCCCTTTGGCGATCTCGGGAAGCAGTAAAAGGCGACGGCTTTTTTTCTTTTTCATCATAACCAGCGCCTCTTCGTCAAAACCCGGAGCCACGATACATTCTACAAAATGAGTCTTATGCAATAATTCGGCACAGGCCATATCGACCGGCTTATTCAAACCTATTATCGATCCGAAGGCTGAAAGCGGATCCGAGGCCAGCGCATCGCGGTAGGCATCGGCAATAGTCGCCCCGGTGGCCGCTCCGCACGGGTTGGCATGCTTCAAAACACAGGCAAACGGTTCCTCGAAATCCAGAAGCATATCGAGAGCGGCATCGAGATCGGCAATATTATTATAAGAAAGCGGTTTTCCGGCCAGAACCTCAGCACGCGAAAGAGACGGTCCGGTAAAATCCTCATCGATATAAAAGGCGCCTTTCTGATGAGGATTTTCGCCGTATCGCAGAGATGATTTCAGTTTGAATGAAAAGTCAAGCCGCGGAGCGAACTCCTCGTCTGCCGCTTCCTTCGGCTCTGCCGGAGACGAACCAAAATATCCGGAGATGGCACGATCATATTTATTGGTCATACTGAATGCACGGCCGGCCAGTTCACGCCTGAATTCAAGACTAATTGTACCGTCATTGTTTTCTAGCTCCTCGATTATACGAGGGTAATCCGACGGGTTGGCGACAACCACCACGCCCGTAAAATTTTTGGCGGCGGCCCGGAGCATGCTGGGACCTCCGATATCGATATTCTCGATTATTTCGGCCTCGGTCACACCCGCCTTGGCGACCGTCTCCTCAAACGGGTAAAGATTAACCACTACCATATCGATCGGTTTATACTCCTGATGAGTCATCTCGGCAGTGTCATCCTCATTATCCCGGCGGAATAAAATGCCCGCATGAATTTTCGGATGCAGTGTTTTGACACGTCCTCCAAGAATTTCCGGGGCACCGGTAAAGGTCGATACCGAAACCGCATGGATCTCTTCTTTTTTAAGAGCAGCTAATGTACCACCGGTAGATAGAATCTCAATATCGAACTTCTCGAGAGCACGCCCAAGTTCGATCAGCCCGGTTTTGTCAAAAACTGATATTAACGCTCGTTTTATTTTGATCTTTCCGCTCATTTCATTTCCCCATCAATAGTCTCGCCGCCTCCTTATATTTCGCGGCTGATTTTTCCACAATTTCCTCCGGAAGTTCCGGACCCGGAGATGTCTTATCCCAGTCAAGGCCGGAAAGATAATCTCGAATGAACTGCTTGTCAAATGATGGCTGCGCTTTTCCCGGAGAATACTGATCAAGCGGCCAGAAACGTGATGAATCAGGGGATAATACCTCGTCAATAAGAATAAATTTACCATCGAGATAACCGAACTCGAACTTGGTATCAGCTATTATTATCCCTTTAGTCAGGGCATAATCGGCCGCCTTGGAATAGATACCGATCGATTTTTCCCGGCACATATCAGCCGTTTCGCGTCCGACTTCATCAACCATCCTGTCAAACGAGATATTCTCGTCGTGACCGTCGTCGGCCTTGGTCGAGGGTGTGAATATCGGTTCCGGAAGTTTATCCGACTCTTTTAAATCGGGTGGAAAAGCGAACCCGTGCACCTCGTTCAATCCGTCTTTTCGGGCCTTTGTCAGTTCTTTCCACATCGATCCGGAAATATAACCGCGGACAATGCATTCGATATCGATTCTCTCAGCCTTGTTGACAAGCATCGAACGCCCCTCGAGCACCTCCCGGTATTTGTGCAGAGGTTCGGGAAACTCCGTCACATCGGCACTGACTAAATGCGACTGCACTACATCCTTGAGAAAATCAAACCAGAACAGCGACATCTGTGTCAACAGGACGCCTTTGCCGGGGATGCCATTCGGTAGAATGACATCGAACGCCGAAACCCGGTCAGTAGTGACAATCAAAAGTTTGTCGTCAAGATCATATACATCGCGGACTTTTCCGCGGCTGAATAAGGGATATTCAGTTATGTCGGTTTTCATAACCATCTTATCCATTTCGATTATACCTCCCCCCTGATCAGTTTTTCCAGTGCCAGGGGATATATTTTATGTTCTATTTTCAACACTCTTGCGGCCAGCTTATCAGGGTCATCGCCCGGCAAAACCGGAACTTTTTCCTGAACAAGTATTCGGCCGTTATCGTAAATCTCGTCAACCAGATGCACCGTGGCGCCCGACTCTTTAT
>QNAH01000001.1 GCA_003641425.1 Candidatus Zixiibacteriota bacterium | reverse complement strand
GTCGATCATCACCCCGCCGATCTCTCCGGCGGTGAGCAACAGCGGGTTTCGATCGCCCGGGCGCTGGTCAAAAATCCGGAGGTGCTTTTTGCCGACGAACCGACCGGCAACCTCGATCAGGGGAATTCTATACAGATCGCCGATCTGCTGACTGATCTCAACCGCAAAGGTCTGACCGTTGTCATGGTAACTCATGATCTCGAACTTGCCGGTCGCTATGCCGCCCGGATCGTCCGCATGCACTACGGGCAGATTATAGATAATACTTCGGGAGAGACTGAACCGGGGGCAACAAAATGACTTTCAGGGATTTTGTGTCTATCTCAACCGGCAACCTATGGCGCATGAAACTGCGTGCCTTCTTGACTGTCTCAGGCGTTATAATCGCCATCGCCGCTTTCGTGGCGATGTTATCCTTCGGGGCCGGGATGCAGAGGAATGTCTCCGAGCAATACGAGAAACTCGATCTTTTCAATACTATGCAGGTCTATCCGCCCGGAGATGCTCAACCGACCGACACCATGCCACCCGCGATTCTCGATGCCCGTGCTGTCGCCGCCATTTCCGATCTGCCCGGCGTCAAACTGGCCTATCCTTTCGATGACTTCGACCTGACCGCAAATATTTCCGATACAGAGTTGTCCATCTCGGCCCAGGCGCTTTCGGTCGAGGCGATGAACACAAAAGCATATTCACATTTTGCCGCCGGTTCGGCTTTCGAAAGCGACTGCGCCAAAGAAGCCATCGTGACCGAGCAATTCCTCCACCTGCTTAATATCGGCAAGGCCGATTCGCTGATTGGCGACACTCTTATCATCTCAGTCAGTGTCGCCAGCATCGACAGCGGTATCGTACATATCATCCCGAAAATGGACAGCACTCTCAAAGAGCGCATCAAAGAAATACATTTTGATTCGTTGATACATGCCGCCTATACCAAACGTATCGTCCGCCGGGAACTGGGCAATGCCATGATGCGTTTTCTTGACGGTTTCCTCAATGCCAAAGCGGTGCTGAGGGATACGCTGATTATCCGCGGTGTCATGGAAGGCGGGCAGGGAGGTATGATGCGCATCAAACCGGTTATCATACCGACTGCCACCGCCGAACGATTCAGTTACGGCGGGATGTCCGATAATCCGGCCGATCTTTTCGCCGCTTTGCAAAGCGGAAATCTGCTCGGTACCGGAGACGAAGCGGGAGGACGTTTCTATCCCAAAGTAACCGTCAATCTTGACCCGAATATAACATACACCTCGGCACGCGATTCGATCAAGGCGATGGGCTTCAGGACCTTCAGCTATGCCGAACAATTCGCCGAGATGCAAAAATTCTTTATCTATTTCGACATGGGCCTCGGTGTCATCGGATTGATCGCCCTCATCACCGCCTCGCTCGGCATTGTCAATACGATGGTGATGTCAATCATCGAACGCCGACGCGAAATCGGCATATTGAAATCGCTGGGGGCCGATGAGCGCGACATACGACTTCTCTTCCTGGCCGAATCCGGGCTGATCGGGTCCATCGGCGCGGTCTTCGGAATTATCTTCGGGTGGGTCATTACCCGCGCGGCATCACTGGTAATAAAAGTAATCATGGAAAAACAGGACATCCCCGAGATGGACCTCTTCGCCCTGCCCCCCTGGCTGATCCTGACCGCGCTTTTATTCGGCCTGCTGGTTAGCCTCGCCGCCGGATTTTATCCCGCCTCGCGCGCCGCCCGGGTCGATCCGGTCGAAGCCCTCCGCACCGAATAGATTTCAATCCTTTTAAAAACAAATGACAATTATCGATATGGGCGGATTATGCTATATTACACTCTTATCTGTCAATGGTTGCGTCATGGTTAACTTTATCTTATTTTACGTTACCGGTTGGGTATGGGTCCGGTTCGTCGGCTTTTTATTATATGTTTATTTGGGTCGAAATCCTCCCGGCAGGCGGCCTGCAAAGGCGTCTCGTCATCCTCTCCACCTCCCGCAATCGGTTGCCAGAAATCTCCGTTATCAGGCCGACGTTTAAAAACGGCATAAACGATATTCCCGTCATTATTTATATAATAAGGAAATACCAGGACCTGAAATGGTGCGCGAGCCATTATTATTCCTAACGATAATATATTTTTTTCAACCTATTATCTATGGGCTGAAAAAATCAAGGAATTTATATATCGCGCCTGTGATACTTAATATGTATTTTATCTTTTTCCCGGCCGTCTTACAGCCTTCAAATATCAAAAAAATACCATTTCGGTTTTGATCCTTGCCGCCGTGTTGGCCGGGCATTACATGAACGCCGACCTGCCGCTCATTTTCATTTTCAACGACGCCGTCTTTCTCATTATCGGGTTGATCATGCTGATTGAATTCGTCCGTAAATATCCGGTAGTCGATCAGGGGGCAGTCGATGCCGCCGAATGAGAAAGACGATAGAGGTTTTCAACCGATATCCGAGATCGACCGTACCATTCATGAACCGGCCCGGTTCAATCTGCGCCGTGAGCGCCAGGATAAAACAAGTGTCACAAACCATAACGGCCCGAGCAATGATATTACCGAGAGCATATGTTTGTCGATCATACTCGACGGGGTCGGAAGAAGACCCAGTCGGAAAGAGTCGCGGGTTACCGTTTTGGTAATAATATTACTCTCGTAAAATCCCGCCGCCCGTAATCTGCCAGACAGCCAGTACAACCGCAGTCAGGAACAGCGTCGTGACAATTATTTTTTTTGTTTTCGCAGTCATGATTCTCCTCCTTCTCTTACGTCTTACTCGTAATCGGCATCAGCGGCACACCGGAATCCGACATTATTGAAAGCATGATCCGGCGGACTGGCGCCGCGGTAATGAGTCGAGTAAGCGCCGCAGTAATTGGGACTGCAGAACCAGCTCCCGCCCCGGGCCACCCGGTTGTCGCCGCTGTCCGGACCCGATGGATTGCTTGCCGGTGAGTTCAGATAATAATCAGGCGCATACCAGTCGGCGGTCCATTCCCAGACATTGCCGATCATATCATGCACGCCCCAATCATTGGGGGAAAAACCTCCCACCGGCGCAGTGTAGAAAAAGCCGTCATCGAGATGATTGACATCCGGCCATGTGCCCTGCCAGATATTGGCCCGGACCTGATTCTCACCGGACTGTTGAGCGCCCATGGCATGGAATTCCATGTTGTTACGATGGCTTTTCGAGGACGGCGAGTGATCATTGGCGACCGTTGCATGATCCTGCCCGCCATGATGCTCTCCGGTGTCGGCTCTGTAATGATCGTCGGCGCCCGCGCGGGCGGCATATTCCCACTCCGCTTCGGTCGGCAGGCGTTTACCAGCCCAGGCCGCATATGCGGCGGCGTCATGCCAGCTGACACAGACCACCGGATGATTCAGCCGGTTTTCGATCGAGGAACCCGGTCCCTCCGGCTGACGCCAGTAGGCACCCAAAATCCTCTGGAAATCTTCGGCGCCCTCCAGATACGCCCAGCAGTAACCGCCGTGCTCCGCCGTCGTTACATAACCGGGAGCATCGACAAATTCCCTGAACCGGGCATTGGTTACTTCATATCGATCTATATAAAAAGGATTAAGGGTTACCTCGTGCACCGGGCGCCCGTCCTCATAAGCCTGATCATACCCCATTGCAAAACTGCTGCCGGTTACATATATCAAATCCGATTCCGGTATTTCACCGTTATCATTATTGGGGCGAACGCCCGGTCCGTTATTGGACCGGGCGCCCGCTTCCTTTACCGGCCCGATCGGTAAAATGCTTGCTACCGCGACAATCAGAGTCATTGCCAGGGCGATTGCATGTTTGTTCATTATCTTCATAATTACCTGACCTGCCTTTTTACCTTGAGTCGCTCTTCTTCATCCCGCACGGATTGTGCGCGTCCATTGATTTCCCACCGCAGGGATTACAGGGATTCATCGCCTTGTCCCCGCACGGATTCCCGGCCTCGGCGGCAAGTGACGATGCTCGGGTGCTTGCCATCAGGCTGATCTCGACATCGATTGTCTTGCCGACCTTGGAGCCGATAATACCCATTCCCTCCGGTCCGATTACATCGAACTCCGCCAGCGGGATATTTAACTCCGCGCGAACCGCCACCAGATCACCCGGCATACGTTGTTTCGTGGCTTCACTTTCCTGAAGGTAGGTCATCCGCCCTTTGACCTTGGTATATCGGGTCTTTCCGTTAAAAGACAGATTACCCATGAAAGTTATGTCGTATGTCTGGGCATCACCCGACGATTTGACTTCCTTTATATTCTTGATATTCTTGACGGTCAGTTTGATGTCGGGATACGCGCCGGCATTCAGCCAATCGGCGCTTCGCAGATGCTCATCTCTCAGAGGAATTCCGGTATTGAGACTGGCCACCGGAACGGTAAACTCCCCATGACCGCCGTTTTCGGGATGGCTCGGATTGAATTGAATGTAGCCGGTTATCTCATTGCTGGTCCCCACAATATCCTCCAGAGGGGCGGTACTCTTGAAAGTCACCGAATTGCGGCTCATCGGGTCATCGATATGAAACATCATGCCGTTCTTATGACCACAGGGATTACCCGGATCTTTTTGGGCCGCCGCGGTCGTCATCATCGCCCCAGTCAGCAACAGACCTAAAATCATGTTTTTCATTGCTTTCATCATTATTACTCCTTCTTTGTATTTGTTAATATTTCCTGCTTTTTGTCCCATCTCTAAATAAGCCAGTAAGAAAGACCGATTGCGGAGACTATCAAAATTCCCCACATCATCATCTTTTCATGCCCGCACATACCTCTCTTTGCTTTACAGCTTTCTTTGTTGCACATCATCGACATAGTTTCTTCTCCTTGCCTGGGTTTGTTAATCCCTTTTATTGTTTTGATTCTTAGTCGCCCGGTATCGCTTTTCGTTACATAAAAAGTGGACAGCTATTGAAAATACTCTGGTTAAATTCAATTGTAGATCATATAAGTCTTTGTTATTGAAAAGGATAATTATTTTCGAGGGGTTTTAGAAATTGCGGGTTATTTGCTATTATCTTTGATGGCACGCTTGAAACGGTCGCGGGTTTCATCGGAAAGACTGATTTCAATGCCGATCGGGGCTTTTTCGACATCTGCCGAATATCGGCGGAGGAAATTATCTATAAATTGAAGCTGATTCCTGTAAAGGCGGCACCATTTGCAGAAAATCAGGTGAAGTCTGATACCGAGCCGCTGACGGAACAAAAGTTTTTCATCAAACTCTCGTGATGTCAGCTGCGACACTTCGCGACAGGTAGGCATAAAACCGCCCATCGCTTTCGACATCATCAGCATCGCCTTTGCCGACATACCCGGCCTTTTTTTCACCGTTCGCTCCTTTCGGTATTCAGCCATATTTTTTCAAGGCACCGGCGTAAACGCTTTCGCGCACGGTGCAATATTACTCTCAGATTAGTCGGCTGAACCGTCAAAACGTTACAGATATCTTCATTTTTCATATTCTCGATGTCGCGCAGGATAAAGACCATCCCGATATGCGGCGGCATCCGATCGATGCATTTGCGCAGATATTCCCAGAATTCTTTTTGTTCGGCAAGGTCGGCAGCGTCGACTACCCACTCGGATGGTCTTTGACCGGCTTTCCAGGTACCCGCTCTCGGGCCGGATGCAATAAAATCATCATCGATTACGTCAATATCATTATTGTGGAAATCGACCTCCCGGCTGAGGCGACGAAAATGGTCGATGATTTTGTTCTTAAGGATAGAAACGAGCCAGGTCCGTTCGCCGGACTGGCCCCTGAAAGAATCCCTGGCATTCAGGGCGGCTAAAAAAGTCTCCTGCACAGCATCTTCCGCGGTAGAGGTATCCTTCAATCGCAGGATAGCATATCCGAAAAGAAAATCACCGTGTACATCCACCCAGGTTTGGGGATTGGATAGTTTTTCGGATTTTGATGCCCCATTTTCTTCTGACATTGCTACCCATTGTTATTGCCGGCAATCAGGCACATCGGCACGAAGATGTGCTTAAAAGCGGTAAAATCTCAGTCTTTTCGCTGGTGGAATTTCGAGGATTTCTGATTTCTTCCGGCATATTTTTGTTAATCCTGCGCTTGCAGGCACACATATTGTCATCATTTGTATTATTAATAATTTCCAATATTCTACAGATGCTTAAGCGAATTACGTGTTTTGATATTTTTCGATTAATTCGAATATCTCTTCATGGGTCGGGAAACGGCCACGATTGTCCTTTTTGCTGTAAAAGACTTTGTTATCGAAGGCGACCTCAAAAACGCCCCCGCCCCCTTTTATTAATCGGGATTCCAATCCAAATCTTTTTTTGACAGCATCCGCCAGACCGACGGCACGGGGCAGGTAATTTCATTCAACACAGTATTTTATACTAATTTTCATAAAAACCTCTTTTTGGATTTCAATAAACATAATTACGATAAATAGATCGAATATTTTTGCAGAATTCAAGAATAATATCGAGACCGAATATGTTGTATTGTCCGGCCCCGGATATAAAATTGGCTTATTCCGTTTTCATAATCTTGGTGTCGGGGTGTTCCGGCCACCAGATATTCCAGTTGGTATTGCTCGAGGGGTAGGCATGAAGAAACCGTCCGGCAAACGGTCCGGCAAAGCCCCACATTACACAACCGCAACTGTTGGGGCCGCCGTCGCCGACATTTACCGGAAGCCACATTGTCTCGGTTTCATGATCATAAAGGACAAAGGAGAAATTATAGGTCCATCCGCTGGCCGCAAGGGTCAATATTTCGCCATTGATCTCTCGGCTGTACACGACAGCCAGGTTTTTAAGCGGTCAGTAAGCGGGAGCGACATAGATGTTGTCGAATCGATCATTGACCACTTCGTGCCCGATCAGGGCGTCAAGCTTATAGGCACGGCTTTCTCCATTGATAGTCGTCGCCAGTATTCCCATGGGATCATCAGGCACGGGGTAGCCGGAATCCCCCGGCGAGAGGAACTCGGGATTTACAAACGGCGGGAAAAAGCCGGCGCCCAGACCAAAATTGAAATTGGCCGGATCCATGCCGTAGAAATGTACCCCATATGATACATCCCATTCTTTTCCCAGACGATCGACAATGATTGTGGTATCGAACGGCTCAATGACACCCGGTCCGCATTCGGATGGAGGTTCATGGCTGATATAAAGAAAATTGATAATCCTTAGTACATCCAGCAGATTTACATTATTATCGGAATCACCATCGACATTTGCCAGATCACGGCAACAGGGCGATGGTCCCGAATTATACAGGTAATTGATCAGATAGGAGATATCGAGGATATTTATGGCGCCCTGCGAATCGCAGTTGACATTCCCGGTAAATCCGGAACGGCAGCAATCCCACTCGACCACGAAAGCATCGGCGGTCCCGGAAGCGGCCCGCCAGCTATAAATGCCCCCCGGATCCATGACGGCGTAATCCATTCCGGCCGCGGTATCGGGCTGTCCCGGTATCCAATTGTCGAAAATCCATGTCTCGCCGTTCGACCATCGCCAGCGTCCCTCGACAACAACATCGCTGCCGCCAATCCATGCTGTTTCGGTACCGTTCAGCAAAGCGGTAATTGTCTTCTGTTCGGCTTGATCGCTTATCACAGCCAGGTATCCGTCCAGCGCCGCGGCCGAATCACGCGCCTCCAGCCAGGTCATGGGATAGGCGGGGCGGACAATCTTATAGAAGATGCTGTCTTCATCGATGCCGGCGACGGCCGCATTTGACAAAGCAAAAAAGACCAACAGAAACAATGTTCTGGTTGAAATACTCATGAAGCAACCCCCTTGTATACTGCGGACCGGAAAGGAAGAAATAGTGGACTAAAATTGTTTACGATCGGGCATCACTTAAGATACGGATAGAAGATCAATATTCTTTGAATATAAAAAAAGGCAGGATTTATAACCCTGCCTTTTCAAAATTGAATATATTTTCTGATTATTAATCCGGCCATTCGATAGTATGGACCATCTCGAGGACCTCTTTGAAAATATCTGTGAAAAACATGCTTTCAGTCTCGATCAAACAGGTCATCATCAGATCACCCTTTTTTAACGCAACTATTCCAACACTGTACACCCTCGGAATGGTATCGCCCATCCCCAATTTTTTGGTATAGTTGACGGAACCCTGCCATTGGCAGGCCTCTTTTTCGTCGATCTTGATCCGGTCTTTTTGTGTAGTTTTTAACCCGTCGAAAGTGACATTTTCCTCCAGAGCCATGAGGTCCTTCATCACTTCCTTTTTGACGTCTGAAGAATAAGTTAAGCTCACCAGTGAATCGACATATACCGCCGGCGGCATATCCACTTTACCGATATGGATATTAAGAGTCGGCACCATAGCCATACTCGGGAATTGCATCAGTTCAGGCGGAATCTCGTGATCCCGCTGAGTCAGGGCAAGGCGAATCATCTTTTTGGGTTTTTGAAGTTTCGCTTCCCAGTTTTCCAGAATTTTGATGGTAAAATTATACTCGGCGTCGGTGTAAATATTGTCTTTAATAACACCTGATTTTTTCGATTTTTTGCGGGCATAGACGCTGGGAATACAAATCAGCATGGCCAGCAGAACAATTAACAAACGTTTCATGGTATCAAAAACCTCCTCACAGGTTTAAGCCCTTTGCACAGGCTGGTTAAATCGTTGAGGACATTACACTTCGCTTCAAACTAAGTTTGATTTTCCATTATCATACAAAGTAATCCCTATTTTGTCCACTACTAAATTATACTCATGATTATCTTAAAGGTAGGACAAAATGTATGGCCGCGGAAATATTTTGGAATATCAGAACTATTAAAATGCCGCCCATGACTAAAACACAACTTTTATTATCTTTTTTATAGGGTCACTCACGCTATGATTTTACTTAAGTCAATATTCCGGACTTTATTTGTACGGGCCATTTTTTCATTTTCGGGGTGCGCAGGAGGCTCCCGAAGTGGAGGGAGGTGGCAAATTATCGGATAGTGTTTTGATCGAAATAAAATCTTCACCGGACAGTACAGAAGTTTTTACTTCCTTTTAATCCGGTTTTTTCGAATATTCCCCGAATTGACAATCGCAAGCAGATATAATTACATTATTTTACAGATTTGCGACGTAAGATACCGTAAAGGGCGGAATCGAGTAAAACATAAACTGCAACGTATTTTTTTATGAAGTTTAAAAAAGGGCTTAAGCCGACCCGGTTTGCATTGGTCATCTTTTTGATCCTGGTGGTCTTCTGCCTGGCGCAATTGTCCTGGTGGATAATATATCAGATAGATTTAAGCAAACAACTCAGCCGCCACAAGGCCGAGCTTCTAAATCAACGGATCGAGATCACAGTGCTGGCCGTAAACCGCTGCTTTCAACAGAAACTTGGCATGCTGTCATATGCAATGAATGTTACAGAAAACACCGGGGATTTTTTCGATGGTCTTCTAAGCGACAGCGCAATAATAGGCTTTGCGACGAATGAAGACGGCGATGGTAAACCGGTCGTCCTGGGCCGCATCGACTCGACCTTTTATGCGGATATCGCCGGCGGGACCGTTTACTTCGACCCTCATTATCCTGAGAAATCGCTTGCGAGCCTGGAAGGAACCGTAGTCTTTGATCCCACCGGCCATCACGGTGGCGAGGGGATGAACTGGATTAGCCCCGAGATGTTTTCAATATCTCCGGCAGTTAGGGAAGAAATGGAGCGGGAAATTGCCGGCCGGATAAAGATGTTTGCATCGGAAGGCAGTTTTTTTGTCATCATCATTCTATTCGGGGCCTTTTTGATTTACCGCACCTTGCAGCGGTCGGAGGGGCTTAAATTCCGCCAGCAGAATTTTATCCACGCCGTCACTCATGAGTTTCGAACGCC
Source organism: Candidatus Zixiibacteriota bacterium (assembly GCA_003641425.1). Classification (GTDB taxonomy): domain Bacteria; phylum Zixibacteria; class MSB-5A5; order GN15; family PGXB01; genus PGXB01. Next base: position 23,347 of record QNAH01000001.1, on the reverse strand, counting down.
GCTGACATCGCTACGATTGTACATTCAGACGCTTCAGGCCGGAAAAATAGATGAAAATAAAAAACAGGAGCTCTACGCCAAGATGCTTGATGACTGTTACCGACTTGACGGCATGGTGGATAATGTTCTCGATGCGGGACATTCTTCCAGAAACGATTACAAGCTTAACCTGACACCGACCGACCTGGCCGTTGATCTGAATGAATACTTGAGTAATTTCGAACCCCTGATCAGAGGACTGGGAGGAAGAATCGAGACGCGGATCGAGCCCAATGTCAATGTCAGAACCGATTATCAGGCGCTGGAAAGAGCGATTCGGATGATTGTTGAAAACGCACTTAAATATTCCGATCCGAATGACCGCGTTGTCACTGTGAGTCTTTCAAAAGACTCGGGGTCGGCAAGAATTTCCATCGCCGACAATGGGGTCGGAATTCCTAAAGAGGAGCAGGGAAATATATTCGATCGTTTTTACCGGATCGACAACGAGTCCACGCGGACAGTCAAGGGGACCGGCCTGGGCCTGTATCTTGCCCGGCAGACCGTCGAAAATCGTGGCGGCCGGATAAAGGTCGAGTCCGAGGGTATCGGCCGCGGCTCGGTATTTACAATAACGCTTCCCCTGGTTTCGTAGATGAGGAAAAAAATCCTGATAGTCGAGGACGAAGAGCATATCGCCGACGGGATCCAGTTGAACCTGGATGCTGAAGGTTACGATACGGTTGTTGCGGGCGACGGCCAGGCGGCCCTTGAGTACTGGCGCCAGGGCGATTTCGACCTTATTATTCTCGACATCATGCTTCCCGGAAAGGACGGACTTGATGTGTGCAGGAGGATCCGGAAGGAAGCCGGACGGATCCCGATCCTGTTTCTTTCCGCTCGTGACCGCGAAGATGATCGTATCGCCGGTCTTCTGGCCGGCGGTGATGATTACATGACCAAACCGTTTAACCTTAAGGAACTCATGCTTCGGGTGGCGGCTATTTTCCGAAGACAGGTATGGTACAGCACCAACACCCTGGAGGACGATCGCTATCGATTTGGAAAATATTGGATAGACTTCAATACCTATCGTGCTCTTGGAATCTCCGGAGAGATGGAGCTTTCCCAGAAGGAAGTGATGATAATGAAGTTTCTGGCCGAGCATGCCAACGAGGTTGTCACCCGTGACATGCTACTCAATGCCGTCTGGGGATACAATGTCTATCCCTCCAGCAGGACGGTCGATAATTTTATTGTCAGGCTGAGAAAAGTCTTTGAGACGGATCAATCCAATCCGAAGTATATTCACACCATACGGGGCGCCGGATATAAATTCACTCCCGATGGATAGTATGATCGTACTGTAATGATCTTAAATTGTTCTTGAGAATGTCGGCTTGCTACCGGGCGGGTCTTTGCTTAAATAACTATCGAACGTCATGGCGATATTCCGGATAAACGTCCGTCCTACGGGAGTAACCTCGATTCCGCCATTACGCATGACAAGAAGGCCATCGGCAAAGAACTCGGCCAGACGCTGGTGCTCATCATAAAAATACGTGAGATAATCGATTCCTAACTGTTTCCTGATATCGTAAAAGTCAAGCCGAAAGTTGCACATCAGTGACATAATCACTGTCTGCCGAACCAGATCATCATCAGACAGTTTCATCCCGCGGTAGGTGGCCAGGCCCGTGTCGCTGACAGCGTTCATGTAAGCCTCCAGCCCGGATTGATTCTGAAAGAAAGAACTGTTGATATACCCTATCGACGACATGCCCAGGCCGATCATATCGGGCGATGATTGCACCGTGTAACCCATAAAATTGCGGTAGAGCCGGCCATCGTTCTGGGCCACGGAAAGTTCGTCATCAGGCAATGCAAAATGATCCATACCAATCTGCCGATACCCCGCGCCGGTGAACATCCTGACCGCCTCGGCAAAAAGCCGGTATTTTATCTCCGCCGGAGGCAGATCATCGGGATCAATTCTGCTTTGATGTGTCTTTATCCCGGGCAGATAGGCGAAGTTGTACAGGGCCACCCGGTCCGGCTTCAGTGCGATTGCCTTCGCAAGTGATTCATGGAATCGAAGTTCGGATTGGCGTGGCAGGCCGTATATCAGGTCGATATTGACGCCTTTGAAGCCAAGTTTACGGCAGGATTCCACGACCCGGCTGACAAGTTCATAGGATTGAATCCGACCGATAGCCTTCTGTACCAATGCGTCGGTGTCTTGCACCCCGATCGAGATACGATTAAAACCACGAGAGGCCAGGAATTCAAGCTGCTCTGATGTGGTCACGCGGGGATCTATCTCAAGTGACTTTTCGCAGTCCGGCGTAAATTCAAAATATCTCCCGAAATCTTTCAGGATTGAATCAAATTGCATTATATTCAGAAAGGTCGGTGTACCGCCGCCGAAATGAAGCTGACTTATTTTTTTGCGCCCGCCCAGGTGCCCGGCTGTTTGCTCCATTTCTTCAATAAGAGTTCCGACATAATTTTCGACACGCTTGCCGCTCCTGGTGATATAGGTGTTACAGCCGCAATAGTAGCACCTCTTACGGCAGAAAGGGATATGCACATACGCGGCCAACGATCGGCCGGCGTGTAACGAGGCGGATTTCAATGCGTTGGCATAGTCACGAGGCCCGGTTTTTTCGGACCAGACCGGCGCTGTGGGATAGCTGGTGTACCTTGGTCCGGGACGATCATACTTTCTGAGCAGTTCGACCGGAACCGATGTTATTCCATTTCCGGACGTCATGTTCATCTCCTGTAATTGTGAACCTCTTCCACCATGGCATAAACCGATTCAATCGGTGTTTCGACCATAATGCCGTGGCCGAGATTAAAAATCAGGCGGGAGAGATCATCGATACTGTCAAGGAGCCGTGATGTTTTTTCCCGCACATGCTCGACCGAGCCAAATAGTACCGCCGGATCAAGATTCCCCTGCACCGCTTTACCAGGCAGGGATCTGGCGGCATCGGCAAGGCTGGTACGGTAATCGATACCGACCGCCTCGCAATCCACGTCTTTTATCATATCAAGGTAAGGGGCGATGTTGTTCACGAAAAGTATTCGCGGCGCTTCGGCTGATGCAAGAGTCCCGAATATTTTATTCGAAGCATCGATCGACATCGTCTTGAAATCCTCGCGGGAAAGAATACCGCCCCAGCTTTCGAATAGTTGAACGGCGTCAGCTCCGGCATCGACCTGCGCCTTTAGGTATCGCGCGGTAATCACCGAGAGGAAATCAATCAGGCGACGGGCCGCCGAGGGGTATTTATGAATAAATTTTTTGGCAAAATCAAAATTTTTCGATCCCTTGCCCTGTATCAGATAACAGGCGACTGTAAACGGAGAACCGGCAAAACCGATAAGGGGTTTATCCGGCAGGATCTCTTTGATTTTTTTTACGCCATTCATCACGTACGGCATCTCAGCCTCAATATCGAAATCGATCAGCCGATTGATATCATCCGGCCCGGTTATCGGGGCCTCTATCTCCGGACCGCCCTCGGGAAATCCCACCTTCACACCCATCGGCTCAAGGATTGTAAGAATGTCGGAAAAGAGTATAGCGGCATCCAGGTCAAACCTGTCGATCGGTTGTTTGACCACTTCGGCGATAAGATCTGGGGTTCGGCACAGTTCGAGAAATGTGACCTTTTCGCGGACCGCCTGGTATTCCGGCAAGTATCGTCCCGCCTGGCGCATAATCCAGATCGGCACCGGTCCATCGTTGCGGCCGTAGCATGCCTTTATAAAGTTGCTGTCCTTCAGGCCCACCGGTGTGCCTCCCGCTTGATGGCGTCGACCAGAGTTGCCGCGGCTTCTTTAAGCATATCCTCCGAATGTGCCGATGATATAAAACAGACCTCATAACCAGACGGGGGAATATATATCCCGCTGTTGAGAACCTTTTCATGCATCCTGTTATAATGCGAGATACCGTCGGGGTCAATACAATCGGCCCGACGCGGAAGTTCTTTCTGGAAGATGATCCAGAAAATCGAGGCCACCCCGGCAACATTGACCGTATACTCGCGAAGATGCTCCGTGATTTCGCGAACAAACAGACGGTTTTTATTTTCCAGTTCGTAATAAAGGCGGCCGTCGGCCAGCTTCGCAAGAGTTGCCAATCCGGCGGCCATTGCCAGAGGATTACCCGATAATGTTCCGGCCTGATAAACAGGGCCAAGTGGTGATAACTTATCCATAACCTCGGCTCGTCCGCCGAAGGCACCAACCGGCATACCGCCGCCGATAATTTTGCCATAAGTAAGCAGGTCGGGATGAATGCCGTAATACGCCGCAGCGCCTTCGAGCCCAAGGCGAAAGCCGGTGATAACCTCGTCGAGAATCAGCAGTACCCCATGTTTTTCGGTAAGCGCCCTCAGCAAGCGCATAAAATCATGGCGCTGTACCAGAAGCCCGTTATTGGCCGGAATGCCTTCGATAATGGCGGCGGCCAGATTGTCGCCATGCTCCCGGAAGAAATCTTCGAGCGCCTCTTCATCATCAAGAGGTAACACCGCTGTCTGGCTGGTGATGCTTTCCGGAACGCCGGCTGACGACGGCTGACCAAAAGTAACCAGACCCGACCCAGCCTTGACCAGAAGATAATCAGAATGCCCGTGATAGCAGCCGTCGAACTTGAGAATCAGATCGCGTCCGGTAAAACCGCGGGCGGTCCGAATGGCCGACATAACCGCCTCGGTCCCGGATGAAACAAAGCGGATTTTTTCGATCGGTTCGACATGGCTGACAATAAAATCGGCAAGTCGAAATTCCAGTTCGGTTGTGGCTCCAAATGTCATGCCGTTCTCAGCCTGACTTTTAACGGCCTCGACAACATCCGGATCGGCATGCCCCAGGATTAGCGGACCCCATGAACAGCAGAAATCAAGATAGCGGTTTCCATCGACATCAAAAAGATAGGCGCCTTCACCTCTTTCTATAAAACGCGGCGAACCGCCCACGGACTTGAATGCCCTGACCGGCGAATTGACACCGCCGGGGATAACTTTGATCGATTTTTCCAGAAGCTCCCGTGATCTATCGGTTATCAAATTTTTCTCTTCCATTTTCCTTACCTCTGGTTTAGCAAATTAGCGCCGGCGGCCGCCCTCAAAAAATGGCCGACTTAACTTCCAATATAATTCAATACCATATCTACTTTGGGTATATCCATTATTTTGAATATTTGCCAATTATGCAAGTCCATTTCTTTGGCTGTCGTTCGGCCGATTGCAATCGTTCTGGCAATCGGTATTCCAAACTTTTTATGATATGATCTTATCGTTGACGGCGCCGTGAACAATATAAAATTCGTCTCTGACAGAGACGAAACGACCCCTTCCGAAATATCACCTTCTCTGGCCTCGTAACTGACAACGGGATAATACCCTATGCCAGCCAGCCGGAAAAGACATTCGGGGTCAAAGACAATTTTTTTAGCGCGCGAATACATGACCGTTTCTTTGCCGCTCGCCACCTTTTTTAGAAATTCGAGAAACAGATTTTTCCCGTATGCTTCTTCCGGAACAAAATCGACTTTAAGTCCGTAATAGGCAAGCGCTTCAGCGGTTTTCATCCCGATCGCCCCTATTTTGGTTTCCTGGCGCGGGTGGATATCCAATTCCCGCAATCTTTCAAAAAAAGCATGGACCCCGTTGACACTACTAAAAAAGAGCCAGTCTACCTGCCGCATTTTATTCTCGTCGATTTTAAACTTGAGATTTTCTGTTTTTATCAAAGGAAGAGAAACTATTTCGATACCTCTGGCCGAGGCGATATGAATGATATCATCAATTTGAGACAATTGTCGGGTGATGGCGAGACGCATGATTATTCATCCTCGTTCAATCTCCTGAAGGCGTTCATGACAACATCATCAATGTTGTCACCGGAAATATCGACACTTCTAATGCTGCCCCAACCTTCGGCTGCCGGCACTCCCAGAACCGCCTTCAGGCGATATCGTTCGCTTTCAATTTCGGAATAGACGCCAAGCGGCAGTGAACATCCGGAATCGAATTCCGCCAGCAATCCGCGCTCCAGTGCGGCCTCGGCCGCCGCATCACAGGAGTTCATTTTCGACACGACAGCATCCGTCTTTTCATCATCGCTGCGGATCTGAATACCAAGAATGCCTTGAGCAGGAGCGGGAAGAAAAGTCTCCGGCTCAAGTTCGATTGCATCCAGGTCGGACAGATCAAGCCCGAGTCTCTTCACTCCAGCGACGGCAATGACGATGGTATCGTACATCCCCTGTCTCAACTTATTAACGCGGGTGGGGACATTACCGCGCAGGTCTTTTATCTGAAGAGAGTCGTTATGAAAATTGATCTGGCATTTTCGGCGGGCGGAGCTTGTACCGATGATTCCGCCCTCTTTCACGGGAAGAACACCGTTGCCGATCCTTGATTCCTTTCTAATAAGAAGCATCTCCCGGCGATCCGCGCGATACCCTACGGCGCCGAGTTTAAGCCCATCCGGCTGTACCGTCATCAGATCTTTGAGAGAGTGTACGGCAAGATCGATCTCGTGGCTTAAGAGGCTGTCTTCCAATTCTTTGGTGAAGAAACACTTACCTTCCATCTTGTCGAAGGATATGTCGTCTATTTTATCGCCGGACGTTTTAACGATTTTGATCGACACCCGGCACGAATGTTTTTTTTCGAGAACTGATTTTATTAGATTAGCTTGATATAGGGCCAGATTCGAACCTCTAGACCCGATAATAAGACTGACCGGTTTCAACTGGCGCTCTTTTTCGGTATTACCAGATCTTCAAGGTTTAACTGAGAATGCACTTGCGCCAGACGATCGGAGAGTTTTCTGGCCGGCTGGAAGGCGGTATGTCCGATAATCTTGGTGACCAGCCTCAAAACGGCCTGTTTTTCGTCATCGTTGAGCGATGTGATCTTCTTGGAGAATAGATCTTCAAGGGCCGTCTGGGCCAGTTAAATCGATTCATTGTAACTTTCCTGGAAAATCGGCTTGATCGAGATTTCCATACGATCCGTGAGAAATCTGTGTACCGACTGTTTCAAAATCTCATTGGCCTTGCTGGTCTCGAGAAATTTCTTGCGGAGATTTCCGTTTGATCGGGCTTTCAAATATGGAATATCCACCAGCCGCACCCTGTCGTCAGCTAAATACTCACCTGCGAAGTCACGAGGGATGGCCATGTCGATACAAAGAATCTGCGACTCTGTCGAATCCAGCCTATTTAGAAAATCCACATTAAAGATGGGGGTAGGGGAAGCAGTCGCCGAAACAATAGCCTGCATAGCTACTGGAGCTAGCAAAAAATCGTTTAATGCTGCCGCCCGGCCCCCGAATTCATCGGCAAGCTTTTCAGCTTTATCATGTGAACGATTTACAAAAAGAACATTACCAAGGCCAGCCTTATTGATATACTTGGCAAATTTAAGCGTCATTTCACCGGCCCCGATCAGAGCGATGGTCGCATCCCGGCGATCCTTCAAATGCGCCTCCAGCTCGGAAAAGGCCAGCGAGGCCATCGACTGAGCACCCTTGCCTATTTCAGTCTCGCGCTTAATTTTTTTGGCCACATTGAGGGCCTGATCCGCAAGTTTGCTGAGAAACGGACCGGCCAGTCCGGACTCGATGGCTTCGACATAAGCAGATTTGAATTGTCCGGCGATCTGCGCCTCTCCCATCACCAGCGATTCCAGAGATGAAACCGTCCTGAAAAGATGGGTTATGGCATCACGGCCGGAATACTGATAAAAGTCATTCGGGAAAAAATTGATTTTCTTTCCACCGGAAAAGAAGAAATCAAGAAGGCGATGGAAAATTTCGCTGTTCGAAAATCTGCCAGTTGAAGCATAAATAAACTCCACGCGATTACAGGTGGCCAGATAAATCAATTCGCTGATTTCAAGCTTTGCCTTCAATTGATGAAGCTTTTCGATTTTGTCTTCGCGATCAAGAGTCAGTGATTCAAGTAGAGGAAGATTTTGTTGCCAGACCGATGAACCAATTATGCCGAATTCCATTTTTTTCAATCCCAATCCTGTTATTTCTCAGCTTTTCTTTGTCTTAGTTTCATCATTGTGAGGCCCAATCTATAATAATATCAAAACTCAATTGTCATGGAATTGTCATGGAAACACAAAAATTGTAAAATTCACAAGGATAATTAACTACCCTGCTCCTTTTTATGTTTTGATGTCCGGTATAATTTGCTATGATTGTTTACTTTATGCTATTACTCATCTTACTGATTTTTACTTCCAAGAAAATAAACAAATACACTTTAGTATAGTATTGAACCCCGGCTCTGCGTCCGAGTGTCGGTACTTTTTGTAAATAAAGGCAAGATTTGGGTGGAATTGTTTGCCGGACAAAGTTATACTTGAACCATGACCAAAAAGAGATTATCACAATTGTCCGAGGATTATCGGCGAATCGAACAGGCTATCAAATTTATTGAAGCCAATTTCAAGTCACGGCCTGATCTTGATGAAATCGCAAAAAGCGTTAATCTAAGCAAATACCATTTTCATCGGCTGTTCAAACGCTGGGCCGGTATCAGCCCGGTTCGATTCATGCAATTTCTGACTCTTGAATACGCCAAAGATAAACTGGCGGAATCAGGAAATCTGCTTGACGCATCGTTGGATACGGGCCTTTCCGGCCCCGGGCGTCTTCATGACCTGTTTGTCACCTTCGACGCTATGACCCCCGGTGAATACAAGCAATATGGAACCGGTCTTAGGATCGAATACGGTCATCATCATACTATTTTCGGTGAGTGTCTGATCGCAAAAACGGACAGGGGAATATGCCACCTCGGATTTCTCGATTCCATCAATAAGACGAAATCATTGAACCACTTGCAGAATTTATGGCCCAATGCGATATTTGCCGAAAATTCAAAAGTGACAGAATCCATTGTTGAAAATATATTCACATCCAAAACTGCCAATAAAAAGAGCAAATTTAGACTACTGCTTAAGGGTACAAATTTCCAGGTAAATGTCTGGCGCGCACTGTTGACCATTCCCGAGGGATCCCTTGTGAGCTATCAGGATATTGCCGCTATAATCGGACAGCCGAATGCGGTCCGCGCTGTCGGGCATGCCGTTGCGGTCAACCCGGTTGCATATCTCATTCCGTGTCATCGGGTAATCGCAAAAACCGGCATTATCTACCGCTATCGATGGGGAAGCAACAGAAAAAAGGCTATTTTGGGATGGGAGGCGGCCCGGGCAGGCATGGACGCCTTATCATGAAAATTCGTGTTGAAGTATTTTGATTCAATATAATAAAGCATCATACGCCGAATATCTTTTTTTAACCCCGACTTCTTACAAATATGTATGAATTGTCGGGTTTATATTTTACTTTGACATAAGAACGGGAGCATTTTAAAACGGCAGTGATAATGCTATCCGGGCTTTGATTAAAAATCTATAATAAAATTATAATTGTGTATGAAATACAGATTTACAAGATGGTTTGCAGGCATCATTGCACTTCTATGCATTTGTTATTTACTCTTACTGATACCTGACACCGCACTGCCTCTGGTGCCCGGCACAGATAAGCAACCTTTTGCCTGGGACAGCAATGAATACTGGTCATTACTCGAAAACAGATTTCAAAAGGCAAGGGCTGTCGGATGTGACGGTCTTGCTGATCAAATTTCTTCGGATTTGACCCGGATCGACAGTCTTCTTATTATTGTTGAATCAGATACTTTCTCACCCGATGTCCCTTTGTTTACAGAAATGGAAACCGCTTTTTTTGAACTTAGTGTAGTATTGGCCGCCTGCCCGTTACGGCTGCCGGAATATGCAAATTATTATAGCCGTTTACGAAAGTCCGTAAAAAACCAGTCTGCCGGATGGGATATGAACGCCGGGCCGGCACGTGATCGTATTTATCGACTTTTGTACGGCTGTCGGACAGCTATCGAGGAAATCATTCTGCAGTCACTAGAACACGCAATACCGGGAGTAATCATAGAAACCGAAGAACCATCGGCCACACCCTCGGCGGAAATTCTCGGTGTCACTGTTCACAGCGGCGACATTCTTATTTCTCGCGGCGGCGCGCCGACTTCGGCCCTGATCGCCCGCGGCAATGACTATCCCGGCAATTTTTCTCATGCCGCGCTACTGTATATCGATAAAAACACCGGCGCCATTTCGATGATCGAGTCGCATATCGAAATGGGTGTGGCGGTTGCGGCTATTGATGATTATTTCAGAGACACGAAACTTAGAGTGATGATCCTCCGACTCCGGTCCGATTTGCCGGCCATGCGCTCCGACCCGATGCTTCCTCATAAAGCAGCGGAGCACGCTCTTCAAAGGGCGTTTACCGAACATATTCCGTATGATTTCACTATGGACACGGGGGAGTCCTCAAGACTATTCTGCTCCGAGGTGGTTTCGGATGCATACCGCCATGTCGGCATCCGGCTGTGGTCGGCATTATCACATATCTCGAGCCCCGGAGTGAAATCATGGCTGGCCGCATTCGGTGTAAAACATTTCACCACCCAGGAGCCATCCGATCTCGAATACGACTCACAGATCCGGGTCGTGGCCGAGTGGCGCGATCATGAAACATTATACAAGGATCACCTGGACAATGCGGTAGTGGATGTCATGCTCGAAGGCGCTGATCGGGGAGATCAGCTCGATTATGATTGGTACATGCTGCCGACTGCAAGAATTGCCCGGCTGTATAGTATGGTTCTGAACCTTTTCGGCGGAATAGGTCCCATACCAGAGGGAATGAATGCAACCGCCGCCCTGCAAAACGAGTGGTTTTCACAAAAACACCGAAAGATAAAAAAACAGTTGATTACATCGGCCTTGCGATTCAAAGAACAGAACGGCTACACACCGCCATACTGGGCCCTGGTTGACCTGGCCCGTGAGGCCGCCGCAGAGTATCGTTGAATCGACACCGGGTATTTTGGGCCGTTCATATTATTCCAACTTCGCCATCTCCGACTCCAGTTGCGACACCAGTTCATCGGTAAGTCTTATAATGGCCAGATAGGTCTCAGGGTCGGACATATCCACTCCGGAATTTTTCAGCAGATTCATCGGATAGTCGCTGCCGCCCGCTTTGAGCAGGCCCAGGTATCTGTCGACAGCCTTTTGTTTCCCGGCTCCATCGCTTGACATGATCCTGTTAATCAGGTGTGTCGATGCCGCATAGCTGGTGGCATATTTATATACGTAGTAAGGCCCGAAGTAAAAATGCGGGACACTTGTCCAGTAATATCCAAGCAGGGAATCCTTTGCCATGGTGTCGCCGTAAAAATCGTCAATGACCTGCAAGTATAATTCATTCAGGGATTTGGCCGTCACCGGCTCTCCGCTTTCCACCATCTTGTGAGCGCGCCACTCGAAATCGGCAAAAAGAACCTGACGATAAAATGTCCCATAAAGACCGTCGATTGTTTTTTGCAGGAGATGAATTCTTTCCTTTGGATCCTGTGTTTTACTCAATAGATAACGCAGCAGCAAATTCTCCGCCCCTGTCGAGGCGACTTCGGCGACAAAAATCGAATAGCCGGTTGTGGCATAGGGCTGGTTTTCATTGGCAAGAACCGAATGCAAAGCATGACCCATCTCGTGGGCTACTGTAAACATCTCGCCGATAGTCTCATTATAATTTACCAGAATATAAGGATGGACCCCATAGACACCCGAACAAAAACCGCCGGAGTTTTTGCCCTCATTTTCATAAACGTCGATCCAGCGGTTCTCAAATCCTTCTCTTACCCTGGATTGATATTTCGGACCAAGCGGTTCGACCGATTCGATGATCCAATCGACAATATCATCATATTCATAGGTCGCATCGAAATCTGTAAGCGGCGCGTAACGGTCATACATATGAAATTCCTCAAGCCCCAACATCTTTTTCTTTAGCGTAAAATACCTTCTGATTGCCCCGGAATTTTCTTTGACCGTTTTTATCAGATTCGTGAAAACATCAGTGGGGATATTGTCATGGTCAAGATAACTTTCAAGAGTGGTGGCATAATTACGCGCCTGGGCCGTCGCCCAGTCGCGTTGCAGGACTGAATTATAAATGGCGGCAAAGGTGTTCTCTTTGTTGCTGTGGGTTGTCATCATACTGTCAAAAGCCAGAGCTCTGTCAGCCTGATTCCGGCTGGTCGAAAGCAAATTCATATATCGCCCATCGGTCAATGTTACAATACCGCTGTCGGCAATCTCGACAATCGGATGTTTTTTATCGGCGGTGGTCAAAGCATTATAAATCCGTACCGGGGAACCCTGAAAACTCGAAAAATAGGAAAGCAGTTGTTCCCGGGCCGCATCGAGAGTATGCTTCTGCCTGCGGATTTCCATCTCGATTTCGAGCCGATATACATTCAGGGCAGGCTTACCGGCCAGCCAGGACTGCAGAATATCTCTGTTTATCCGAAGCAATTCGGGGCTGAACCACGATCTGCTGATTCTGTTCTTTTTTCTTAAAACCCGGGCTCTTTGATATCTGGCGCCGATTTGGTTATTACGCTGGTCGGTGGTATATTTCAATCCGACATAAGTGGAGACACTGTCGAACAGCCTGTCTATTCTGTCACGCATCCTGAAAGCATTGAGAAGATTATCTGCGCTTCCGGAAAGCGAACCCTGCAAAGCCTGAAAGGAATCAATAAGAGGCTCCAGTCTGGCTAGGTCGGTTTCCCACGCCGACCAGTCAGGATAGATATGACTTAAATCCCATTTGTATTTGTCGGGGATTGAATCTCTTACCAGGCTTCTCGTCTCTGCGGAGATAAAACCTGTAATAAGAACCATAATTATGGTCACTTGAATAAGAAGAGCTATTCCCTGCATGATCCTGTTTTTTTGATACATGGCTACCTCTTAATATGCCGGTCACGGCTGTTTATTCTGTTATCCGGACACACATCAAAAACGGAAAGAATTTACGGCATGCCCTAATGCTTTTTTGATTTTTCAATATAACTTTTAATCGAGAGAACGGCAATAGGTTGGAAATCACAATTTCAAATCTTCTGGCGACTCATGAAATCCAAGCCGCCGCTGATCAAGGGAAGAGCAATCACTTCCCGGTTATACCGTCTTGATCGGAATCGCTATTTTTATAAAAATGATTTATTTCATCCATTATTTTTTTTAAAATATCCGGGGGAGGGGGAGATGCTTTTTCTTCGATATTATCAAGCTTATACTTTTTCGTGTACATCGGGTATATCTCGTAAACATTGTCTTCTATCACAAAGGCATGATTGACATAGCTTCCGACTACGATCGGACGAATACCGTTCGGCTTCTCGAAAAGATTTCTCCCGTTGCTGTAGTCATCAATATCGTTCTCGCAACCGAAAACTTCTTGCATAAGAGTCGGCACCAAATCAATATGCGAGGTAGTATAATCGATCTGCGCGGGTTTCCGGCCGGGTATATAAAGAACAAATGGTACCATTGACTGATATTTTGTGAAATTACTGCCGTGGCCCCAGTAGTTGGCCCGATTGTCATTCAGTTCATCGGAATGGTCGGTGGTGATAACGACAATAGTCTTTTCCATCTGTCCGAGCGAATCCAGTTGCCTTATAATATCGCCTATGAGTGCATCGACATAGTGAGTCGAATTCATGTAGTCATTCCGATAGTACACAGGGTCAGTGTCATCATCAGCAAACATAAGGTTGATATCTTCAGCCGGCATAAAGATGGAGTCCTCCGGGGGATACTCGTAGGGAAAGTGATTGGATTTGTAAAATGTAAAAGCCATGAATGGATTCGATCTGTTTGTCTGCTCGCGGATGAAAGAGATAACCCGGTCGGTCATATCCCTGTCCTGCTCGATTTTAGTCTTCCCGGCAAATGATTCATGAACCTCGATCCCGCGGAAAATAGCATCCTTGATCTTGTGTCGAACAAAATTGGATCTGGCATAGATGCCAAAGGCGTATTGTTTTTCTTTGAGATGATCGATCAATACCGGATTATCGATTATGGCACTATTGGCCTTCACGGCTGTCCAATATGTCGGATGAATTCCGTAGAACAGACCGAATGTCCCTGCAATTGTCGAATTCCCGGAACAGAAATGATTGGTAAATACCGAGGATTTTTGAGATAAGGCGAATATATTCGGGGTTACTGTGTCATTCATCATTTCGATCCGCCAGCTTTCCAGAAAAATAATAACGAGATTGGGAAGTGCCGTGTCGGACTGTGTCGAATATTTCAATTCAGCCCGCGGATAATATAGTGAGCTGTTCAAATCACCCGATACAGCCTGAGCGTCATCCTCGGAAATGGGAATCAGGTTCCCGAACTTATCGGCGTTCTTATGGGATGTTACAGGAACATAAATCGGGAAATAGGGCGTAAGGCTGGTTATCCGGCTGTAGTTCTGCTGATAGGCGACGACATGGATAATCTGACTGGCGGCAAAGGCAAGGATTAATAATACCGAGAATATCAGGATCATATATTTCGGTTTTTTTATTTTCTTTGCAATTTGGAAAATACCGAATTCCAATGCGATAATACCCAGCAGAACCAGCAGGACATTGCGGAATGTGGAGGGCTGCAGGCCGAACGCATCGAGATCGTTTATTATCCACTCAAGCCAGAAAAGATCGATATGTATCTTAGCGATGACATAGACGAAGTGATCTATCAAAAGATAAAATACAAAAATCACCGTCACGGCGCCGGTGACAAAATAAAGGAGTCTTCTGAATGGGAATAAAAGCATAAATAGAGCACTTGAGACAATCAGCAATGGCAAAACATAATAACCCAGGATGACCGTAGAGATATAGAACCAGCTCAGAAGTGTAAAATCGGCCTGTTTCACATCCAGCATGAGAATGACATAGATGACCGGCACATTCAGAAGCAGAGCCATAACCAGGTAGCGATACCGGTCGATATAACCCCTTTCGCTGATCAGGACTTTTATATCATTCATTTTTTGTTTCAGCATATCAGAACAACTACGCTTATTTTTTCAAGATTGTTAATATACTATTCCATAGTAAATCTGCAAACCAATAAACAAACCGCTTGGTCAAAAACGATTTGAGGGGCGGGGTATTTCACGTAAATAGAAGAAGCCAAACAAAATCGGCGGTTCGAAAGTGAACCGCCGATCCGTAAATTTTGGCGTCCCCAAGGGGATTCGAACCCCTGTTGCCGCCGTGAAAGGGCAGTGTCCTAGACCGGGCTAGACGATGGGGACGCAAAAGCGTGCCGCTAGTATATAAAATTTTATGGTTTTGTCAACACAAATTATAGCCAATTGTTCCTGAAACAGGTCCGTTTTTGACTATTTTACCCGCCCGCAAGCCGTTGATTAACTTCAGCCTATTTCAGAAGAACCATCTTGCGTGTCTGACTCGATTCACCCGTCTTCAGCCGGTAAAAATATACCCCGCCGGCCGTTTCATCCCCGAATTTATCGCGCCCATCCCATGATGTCCTGTAATTTCCGGCCGAAAGTTCCTTGTCGATCAGATTGATCACTTTTTGCCCGAGAAGATTGTAAATCGATAATTCAACATGAGATCGTTTTGTCAGCGAAAACGAAATCGTCGTCGATGGATTAAATGGGTTGGGATAATTCTGATCAAGTGCGAATCTTTCCGGAAGAATTTCATTATCGATAATCTCGATATTGGTCACGATATCATACATATTTCGGGCCTCGGCCGCCGCGGCAATGAGATTGTCAAGTGTCGTATCGGCGGCCACCAATGCGAACACCGCTGTGTCCATTGTCCCCGGCGCCAGGTTAAACGGTCCGGTACCGACAGTCACCCAGAAATCGGCCTCCATGTTGAAGGGATTTCCGCCAAGAATATTCGAGGCAATCGCCTGGTATTTCGTTCCTTCCGAAAGGGTGTACTTGGTATTAGACTGCTCATTAATCGATACCATCTTATGTGTCGTCATGCCTTCCTCGCTGAGAACACATATCCCGCGGTACTTGGCCTGCACGACATCAGGGGACCCGGTCAGCCCATGCCACATATATCCCATATCACTGTCCGGATTATAGTTGCCGCTATCAATTCGGCCCGAATGCAAATCCCAGTCCATTAATAGACCGGCATAGATACTATCGATAAGACTGTCGGAGACATTTTTTATGATATATTCCATAATGACAATGTTGTCTGCGGGGGGATCGTTCCATGTGTAAGTTTTCTGGGTAATTTCCAGACCAATCGGATTTTCGGCCTTACTGTCATCAAAGACCGAATAGGTCTGCTGATCCGCTTTGGTTCCGGGCGTACAGACAACCAGATCCCCGCCGGGAGCGACCGCAAAATCATTGTCCGGTTCCCCGGCTATGTTGCGGACACCATCCGATATATGGGCCGAATCGGTACCGACCAGAAAAGCGCCCTCGAACAGGTCATTCCGGGTCATGTCGAGATAACGAAATCCGCTGTAATTGAGCGGGTAAAAAGAATAAAAGGCGAAACCGTACTCTCCGAAATTGGAAATGGTGAAATCCAGCGCACCGTTGCTGTGCGTGTAATATGAAACTTCGGGTGCGGTTCCGACCCTGATATACAGGTGAGCCGGATTGAGATAACCCCCGGCCCCGGTCATCTCGATATCCACAGAAAGCAATGTCCCGGTGGTCACGGTATCATGCACCAGGGCACGGAACGGTATGTCGCTGTGGGCGGTATCGCCGGATGAAATTGTCCCGAATTGGAGGGAATTGACCAGCAGATCCATCCCATCGGCCGTCGCCGCGATGTTTGCAATGACACCATCGATATCCGATCCAACATTTTTTATCACCACCGTGCCCGAAACGGTATCGCCGGGGAGTACCGGATTTTGATCGAAAGAGTAGATGCGCAGATCTGCGACGGGGGAATGCATGATTGAGTCGAGCGCTTCGAGTGCCGACGGAATGTAAAGCACGCCCCAGCCGTAATTGTTGTTCGGGTACGGTTCACCCATTGACGGGTGCACCGCGCCAGCAATAAGCGCCTGCTTGATTTCATCGACAGTGGCATCGGGAGCATACTGACGCAGAATCGCCACCGCTCCGGATACATGCGGCGCCGCCATCGAGGTCCCGCTTGCGCGGGACACATAATTTGACCCGGTCGATGACCAGATACTGTCGCCGGGGGCGACCAGGTTCGGCTTGATCATATCAATCGAAAGCGGGTTACAGTCAGATGGACCTCGCGAAGAGTATCCGGAGACGATACTGTCGCCGTAATAAATCGATCCAACCGCAAAGCAGTCGAGAGAATCGAAGGCCAGATTTGCCGGATTCGTCATAGTGCGGGAATTGGGACCGCTATTTCCGCCGGCGAATACATTTACAATACCAAGCGCCTCGGTGTTCTCTATCATCTCGTGGAAATAATCACTGCAATCGAGCTCCAAATTATACCAACTGTGGTTAATAACATCGGGAACATCGCTGATGGTATTCGGATCGCCGTCGGGATCGGCCGCCCATTCGAAAGCATCGATAAGGGAAACACCTGCCAGGCTGACGACCGCCGCGGAAATCCATTTGGCGCCCGGAGCGATCCCGATACTGTCTTTATCAAATCGCATGGTATCACACGCCCCCACCATAATACCCATTGTATGAGTTCCGTGGGTACCGTCATCGCCCAGAAAACCAAAGACATGCGGAAACGATTCCATGCCGATAGGATCAAACCAGGCCGCGGCTGAGTCGCCGTCATGTCCCTTCCATTTGTCGAATAACGCCGGGTGAATCCCCTCGACCCCGGTATCGAATGAACAGACAATCCGTCCGGCGCCGTTATATCCCAGCGCCCAGGCCGAATCGGCTCCCACCAGCTTAATATTCGGTTCCGGGGACGATGACAGCAGTTGCGGAGATGCAGCGGCATAATCAGATGATGATTCGACCAGATGTAATCCGGGGAGTTCATATACCATCGCAACATCGGGACGTGAAGCGATGTCTGCAATCTCGGATCGGGCCAGGTCGGCGGTGACGCCGTTAATTATCCAGCGGCTTTTTACATTTTCGGCAAGCCCGGATTGCTGTAATTGATTTAATGATGATATAAGATCGCCTTGAAGTGTCGCGGCCTCGCTTTTTAATTGTTCCACCCCGGCCAGATGACGCTCTGCGGCAGTTTTGTAACGTTTGGCCATATCGGATTTAAGATTTGATTTATAGGCCGGCTTTTTTAGCGTGATGATAACCGGGATCATATCATCACCGGACAAGTTCGATATCCGGGCGGTAAGTTCCGGTGCAATCTCGCCGGACAAAGCAAAACTAGAAAGAATCAATGCACATAATAAAAAAGCCGATATAAATAATTTAATATTCATCACGCCAATTCCTCATCATTATTGCCGACCCGATAAAAAAATATCACACTTCATTGTGCCGTTGGGCAATTGCTAACGACATATTACTTTATTGTCGCTCAATAAGTTAAAGATAATACGCGATTGCTTTTTTTGCAAGCTGAAAAGTTATGATTGCGGCTTTTCCACCCGCTCATTTTATAAAGCAATCTCAGGGCGAGTAAGGCCGGTATTTATTTGGGCCAACTTTATTGCTATATTATCTTAGTTTTTACGTCATATAATAAAACAAGGAGAAAAAAATGGAATTCAAATACTTAAAGATTTTCATATTGGTTTTGATTTTGTCGCTCTTTTTCACATTGGTTCAGGCCGATTGGACAGCGTATGACGAATTGGAAAATCTTGTCAGCAATTATGTAAATTCTCTTTACGCCGACGAAGCCGGAAATATCTGGTTCGGAAGCGGCGGGGCGGGGGTGCAAAAATTCGACGGTAACGACTGGCCCGTATATAATCATTTCAATGGTTTGATCAACGACGCCATCAATGATATAACCTCCGATCCGGCAGGTAATTTATGGTTCGCGACCACATTCGGTGTTGGAAGTTTCGATGGTGTATCGGAGTGGGATCAGTTTAATCAGGAAGATCATCTGGATTATGTCGATATCAAGACGATGGTGGTCGATGACTCCGGTTTCCTCTGGCTGGGGACATTCGGCGCGGGTGTCGTCAAACATGATGCCGACACCACCACGGTAGCCCATTATACTATCGACAGCGGTCTGGCCGGTAATAATATCCTGGCATCGCTGATTGACAGCGACGGAAACAAATGGTTTGGGACACGTAATGGAGTTTCGAAACTCGATCTCGACGGTAACTGGACCACGTACGAGGAGTCGAACAGCGGTTTGCTCGACGATACTGTCAATGTCATCATGCAGGATCCCTCAGGCTACATCTGGTTCGGCACCAATACCGGACTCAATAGATTCGACCGGGGATCGGAATGGGTCGATTATACCGAGGCCGGCGACGGTCTTGCTCCGGGAGCGGTCACTGCAGTGGCGATGGACAGTCTTGGATATATCTGGGTCGGCCATAGCTGGACTAATCCGAACCAGGTCTGGATATCGCAATTCGACGGTGCTGTCTGGACGACATTCAATCGATTCACCGGAATCGGAAGTAATGCTTCGGTCACAGATATCGCTGTCACAGTTTCGGGTGTGGTATGGTTTGCCACACTCGGTGACGGGGTTTATTCTTATGAGCATGAACCAAGCGATACACCCGATGATAATCGGCCGACTCTTCCCGGTAAATTCATCCTGTCGCAGAATTATCCGAATCCGTTTAACGCATCGACCAGCATCAAATATTCGCTGATGTCAAAAACCGATGTCGAGATTTCCATCTATAACACTCTCGGCCGGAAAATCAAAAGGCTGGTCAATACCAGACAGGAGGCGGGACAGTACACGATCAATTGGGATGGTACCGACGAGGATGGTTACACGGTTCGGTCAGGAATATATTTCTACGAAATCAAGACGGGCGATTTCAAAGAAGCCAAGAAGATGCTGCTGATGAAGTAGGTGGATTATGTAAAAAGAGACAGGCTTTTATACCTGTCCCTGAAATTTTATAAAATCAAGTTTCCTAGAACTCGAATGCCAGGCCGATATGCGCCGTCATCAGGTCGGTCTTGGATTTACTGACATCATAATAAACATTCAGATCCTCAAAAGTGATAGAACCCTCTTTGAGATACTCCGCCTCGCCGCCGATGATATAACGCATCCTGAGATCAAGCATTAGCCGCCACAGTTTTCCCCCGGTCGGGTCGCCGGAATAAAGCTGAACCATCATTCCGCCGCCGACACCATAACTGAATACAGCGTCTTCGAAATCGGTCGAACTCGCGATAGTCTCGCCGATATCCCCCTGATCCTTAATCGATGTCTTGGTGTAGAGATAATTCATACCGATAAGTCCTTCGCCATAAGGTCTGATCGGGCCGAGTTTCGGTTGTATCCTTACCAGCAGATGCCCCAGAAATATATTGTTGTCGGTGGTGACATCGACAAAAACATTGGGGATGGTATAGCTGAACGGCTCCGAGCGGGTCTCGTGCCCGTACACCATAAAACCGAGCGAGGCTCCGATCCCAAACAGCGAGTTTCCGGGTGAATAGATGAATTCGCCGCCGATCCCGACCCCGGTTTTATTGATTTCATCCTTAAAATCACCCTGCGGAAATCCGAGCAGGAGATTGATTCCGCCCTGGAAATTGGTCAATGGCCCGGCCGACACCGATGAAAACATCAGCACACCCGCCGCCATCAGTAAGATAATTTTAATAGCCCTCATTGTGGTCCTTCCTCTTTTGAATATACCTTCCAATAGAATTGCGGGATTATATTAGTCAATTATTATATGAGACGAAAGAATAAAATGAAAGTTGCAGATAAAGCAGATAAATAAGATAAGGTTTTATCTGATATCGGGGCCCGGTTTACACACCCCGCCCTCCATCCGCCGTTGGCGGCTATCGGGTACCCCTCTCCAGAGGGGTTGAAGAAATAAATACATCAAATAGATTACTTAATAAAATCATTATCGCCATGGAAATATATGATTGACCATACGATAATTTAATAGCATTATCAATTTTTAGTCCCCTCTTGAGAGGGGATTCAGGGGTGTGTAAACAAAGCCCCAAAATAAAAAGGCGGTTTACAAAACCCACCTCTGCAATTTATTTTCACATTTTAATTGCCATTACCCGGCGATCAGCCTAAAACTCCAGACGGGCCAGTATCCGGAACATCCGCGGGCGATAATAATTGTTCGGATCATCCTGTTTGAGCGAGTATTTCTCGGCGAATGTCAGTCCGGAACTGTCAAGCGGGTCATTTTCATAATTTACTACACGGGCATCATATTCCTCTGTTTGATCATATCCATCGTAGTCAGGCTCGCCGGTAGCGCCGTAGACATCAAGATAATTATCCCGGTCGAACAGGTTGAGGATCTCAAAGCTGAGCGACATCTTTGCCCCGCGGAAATCGGCCAGATGCGCCGCAATGGCAAGGTTGATTTCAAAAAAGTCTTTGGCTTTCTTCGCTCCAATCTCCGACAATGGCCGATGTTGTACAGAACCAAGGCTAACGGCGGCATAAGGTTCCAAGAGAGTATAACGCAGGCCGCCTCTATAATTAAACGACAGATTCACTGCCAGACGCGATAGTACCTTACCAAACAACCTGTCACGATCGAGATCGAGCGCATTCGGATTCAAACCAATCGAGCCCGACAATTTGTAGGTGGTAAATTTTTGCTTTGGAAGTGGTGTCCCATAGGGATGCATCCAGGCTATGTTGAGTCCTTCTGTCGAAATATACCAATCATGCCATGCAATTTCTGCTGATACAGATCCGCTTAGAAGATGATTTCCCGATTGCCGACAGCTTAATACAATTGCATTCGTACTGTTCTGCCCGCCACTCGAGGCCAGCATATCATAGGCATAGGGGATACCCGATACATGGGAAGTTACAATCGAATTTTCTTCAAGACGCCTTTGATAGGATATAGCAGTGTTTATGTCACGACAAGTGCTCATAATTCCCAGTTCCAGATTAGCGTATTTTACCGGGTCAAGTTCGGGATTTGAGAAAATATAATATGAACCGGCGCCTATCCTTGTCTCCATAAATGAATAACCGTTATATAGGCTATTATATGATGGATATGCATAACTGATCGAAGCATTTCCGAAAAGATCAATCGATTCGGTCAGAGATATACCGACCGCCGCCCGAAAACCCACGTTGCTCTTGATGTCGGCGTCGGTCATATCCGAGGTATCCAATTGATAGTCATTAACTCCATCAGGATCAAGCGGATTTAAAGGATCACGGAATACAAGTGCACCAGGATCGAATAACTCAAAATCGATTGCGCCTTTAATGAAGTATTTATCTTCCAGAAGTTTCCCGCCCAGTGATGCAGTAAGCCACATTGGATTAGGAATATCGGCAAAACCATTTTCATCATTGGTCTCATTGCCCAGGGCATCAAAACCGATATTATCCACATATTCTGTATTATATCCGACTGTCGGATAATAATTAACATACTTTCTGAATGTCGATTTTGAAAATTCAAAATCAGACCAGATTTCAGCATTATACTTGATCTGTTTTTTCAGTTGAAGAAATCCGCTGATTGCACTGCTTTTATATCTTTTAAAGGCATCATAATAATGAGCCTCATCAATTGTCTCGGTAACAGTCCAGAAGTCATCCCATCTATAGAAAAGGTAATATAGATCAGTACCGGGATTAGGCCTTTGTTCTGCATAGGCCGCAACGTCATCGAACAGGACGCCATCGCCGGTTTTGCTGTCGTCGCCGGCAATTCCGAATCCGGCATTGATGAAAAGGTCTTTCATCAGCCAGCCGTTGACCGAGAGCTCGCCGTTGTACATCTCGAACTCCTCGCGCGGCGCATGTTCGTAATCGAAATAATAACAATGCTCATAATAATCGCGTTTAACTGATTTGTACAGTACTTTCACATCCGATTTGAATTTGGTCAGCAGATCAAAACTTGCCCCGCCCATAAGCTCGACATTCTCGGCGCCGTTATGCGGCAGGCGGCAATCGACATTCCATCGGGGCGCGGCATCGCCCAGACTTTCGTAGCTAAACGAACCATAAACCGAGCCGATCTCGCGCGGCAACTGGTGTTTGGCAACAATCCGGTAATAGCGTTGATCGCGGGTGGCATAGGTGTAATCACCGCCCATCTTCTCCGCCCCGGAATAATTGGATATCAGACTTACATCTTCGTTCCCGTAACCGGCAAAGGGGTCGCTTATATTTATCAGCGCCAGATCGGGCAAGGTCTTGGAGCTTGGCGAAAAAGTTCGTCCCTGCGACGGTTCACCAAAGCTTAGCCCCCCGTATGAATAACGAACACTGTCCCGCCCG